>CBDTVF010000100.1:0-9326 GCA_965363775.1 uncultured Gammaproteobacteria bacterium | reverse complement strand
ATAAATAGACTTACCAGGCAGGGCAAATTTCGTACCCGCAGCATCCACGATTTCCATGATACGTAGATTCAGTTCCTCTGCGATTGCCAGTGACTCAGGAAAATCCGTGGTCTTCAGGAATGAATTGATCTTGATCAGTATGGCGTCTTCATCGAAATCGGTGAAGCGCACACGTAGCGGTTTTTCGTGAACCTGTTCATTCTGTTCCAGCACCTCGAGGATATTTGCCGCCACCATGCGAATTTGATCAGGTGATGTATCGTAGCGCAGACGAAGTGTTGGCCAGTACCTGATCATGGTTCGTTGCGAGAAGTTTTCGATTTCGATGTGTGCGATCCGTGCATTAGGTACGTGTACCAGGGTATTGGTAAGCGTACGAATCCGGGTGCTTCGCAGGCTAATGTCCTCGATAACCCCCGTAATTTGTCCGTATTTGCAGAGATCCCCAACCTTGATGGGCGCCTGGGTAAACAGGCTGAGTGCGCCCATCATATCCTCGATTGGTTTTTGCAAAGCCAGTGCCAAGGCCAGGCCACCGACACCCAGACCAGCCAGAACCGTCGAGATATTGACACCGATGTTTGCCAGCCAGAACAAAACGCCGAATAATAAAATGGCGAGCTTGATAAACCCTGTAATGGGGTGCATTAATTTGGCTGCCCCCGGGCGGTCGAGGGCGAAAAGTTTTTCCTGTTGATAGGTTTTAACCAGGTTGGCGATAGACCAGAAAAACCAGATGACCACTATCGTGTTCAGGGTATTTGCTTTCATTACCGCCTGGGCCTGTGCGCCTGCACCCAACTTGTTGATGACCATCTCACCGATCAACAGTATGCCAACAACCACCAGTGGACCTGTCAGGGCCTTGCGTAACACCGGATAGGTCGGCTTTGTCGGTGAGCTGAACAGAATCAGCAGAAACCGGGCGAGTAAATAAAGTACCGGCCAACTCAATAATACGACAGCCAACATGATGGCCCATTTGAAGGCTTCAAAGCCAAGAAAATAGGCACTCTCCGGAAACCAACTGCGAAATGTTTCCACCCAGACCGGGTAGCTGAACTCGTCATAGAGTTGTGGGACCAGTGCGACGCTGCGGTTAGAGACTTTCCAGATATTTTCACCGTCGCCACGGGGAACGTGCTGCATTAAAAGAACTACATCACCGTCCTGGGTCTTGATGACAACGAGTTCATCCCGGTAACTGGGGAGCCCATCACCTTTAATACCTTCCGGGTGGTCACTGACCGTGTAATCATCAAGCCACACGGCACGTGACAATACATGGTTCAGTTGCCTTGCCAGTTCATGACCACCAAATTCACTGGCTTCATCAGGCAGGTTTCGCAGATCCAGAAATTGCGCCGCCTTCTCAAAGTCGAAGGCTGAGCATGCCTCGAGAAAGCCGACAATACTACCGCGTGGTGTACCTCGATTGAGGGCGTCTTCAGGTCCTTTTTCAACGGCTACAGGTACCGGGACAGCTGGTTGCTCCTGGGCATTTGCCAACGGGTTGAGTCCGAAGACAATAAGCAATAGGAGGGCTATTTTCAGAGGAGCTGTTTTCATATGGGGATACTGCTGATAATTGTTTAATATGTTTTGAATATTATAACCAACATTGAAACTCATAGGTCAATTCAAGTTTCTAAAAGGTCTGAGTAATGGTCCGCAGGGCGGAGGCGGAAAAATTACGTGTGGAGAAAGGCTGGCACATGGCCCCGGATGGATATCATGACAGGTGAGGCTGGCACCCTGATTTTCAACGGTATAGACGATATTGTTTACGCACCCTACAAGAACGGTTTTGAACCCATTTGGCGTGCGTAATGACACCGCACCCAACAAGCATGATTTTGAACCCGTAAAATGCGCGTAATGAGTTACGCAGCCAACGCGTATATTTAGGTGTTTTTACCAGCTTCAAATGATTTAGAATGTGGCCACCCAGTGTCACTATCCAGAGGAAATATCATGCGGCATGTGATTTCGGTACACGACCTTTCGGTTGAGCAAATTGTTGACGTTCTCGACCGGGCTGAAGGTATGGTGGATATAGCCAGGGGGGAGGCGGTAACAGACTGTCTCAAGGGTAAGGTCCTCGGCAGTATTTTCTTTGAACCATCCACACGCACCAGGCTTTCTTTCGAAACCGCGATGAACCGCCTTGGTGGCGGGGTTGTCGGTTTTGCAGGCACCGAGGCGACTTCGGTCGTCAAGGGTGAAACCCTGGCCGATACCATCAGAATGGTTAGTGGCTACACCGATGCGGTTGTTTTGCGACACCCACGTGAGGGTGCTGCAAAACTGGCGACTGAGTTTTCGGATGTGCCCATACTAAATGCAGGTGACGGTGCCGGGCAGCACCCGACACAAACACTGCTCGATTTATTTACCATCAGAACAGAGATGGGCAGGCTGGAAGGCTTGAATATCAGCCTGGTCGGTGACCTGCGTTACGGAAGAACAGTACATTCATTGGCATTTGCCTTGTCCAAGTTTGGTAACACCATCAACCTTGTGTCACCCGAAGGCCTGGAGATGCCAGGCGAGGTTGTCGAGCATCTTAAAGATTCCGGTCAGTTTGGAATGGCCTGCCATTCTCCGGAGGAGATTATTTCGAAAACGGATATCCTCTATGTCACCCGTATTCAGAAAGAACGTTTTCCGGACCCGGTTGAATATGAAAAGGTTGCAGGAAAGTATCGGATAGATCCGGAACTGGTCTCCCAGGGGTCTGACAACATGATCGTTATGCATCCTCTGCCGAGGATTAACGAGATTTCACCGGAAGTAGATGTTATGCCGCAGGCCAAGTACTGGGTGCAGGCTTTTAACGGTGTGCCGGTGAGAATGGCATTGCTTTCGATGGTCATAGGAGGAGACTGAAATGTCACTGAAGTACATGAAGGTCGAAAAGATCGATCACGGTACCGTCATAGATCACATCCTACCCGCCAAGGCATTTGATGTGCTCAACGTGCTTGGTCTGTCAGATGACAAAAGCATGAGCATACTGGTAAACAGTCATTCGAAGAAAGGTGGTAAGAAGGATATTCTCAAGTTTGAAGATGTCGAGCTTTCGGCTGAGGAAGCCAATCTCGTCGCCCTGGTTTCTCCCGAGGCAACAATCAATATCATCGTCGGTGGAAAAGTTGTCCGCAAGTTTAATGCTGAGGCACCGAGGGTGGTCAGTGGCATCCTCACATGTTCAAACCCGAACTGCATATCGAATCAGAATGAGCCCATAACCACCGAGTTCACACTGGGCTCTGATGAAGGTCACAGGTATGTTTGCAGCTATTGCGAGAGAGAAATTGTTGATCTGGCGAAATGTGTAAGCTCATAGGCCGCCCTTTATAGAGCGGCCCATGTCTAAGGAGCCTCCGATCTATTCATGAACTCGTATCTTGTGTCCAAAATGCCCAGCTTCTACGTTGTAAATCTTCGCAATAGCCAGCTATTACGTGCGATTCACGCCTTGAATCAGGACATTTTGAATCACAATCCACTTCGCTCAGAATAAATCAGAGGCTCCAAAGATATATAGAGTTATTCCTAAAAACTAACGGTTTAGATTTTTGCGCAAATGCTCTAATGCTGCCAGTTGTGCAACGGCCTGCATTAACTGTGCCTGGGCTTCTGCGACTTCCATCTCACCAGTACGGTCAGCCAGTTGCCGTTCGGCTTCAGCTTTGGCCGCCTTGGCAGCGGCTTCGTCGAGATCCGCACCACGTGTGGCCGTATCCGTCAAAACGGTGATCATATGCGGTTGTACCTCGAGGATACCTCCACTTACGAAGAAAAATTCTTCCTCGCCATCAGCCTTTTGAACACGTACCGGTCCCGCTTTTAGTTGGGTGATCAATGGCGCGTGGCGTGGGGTAATACCCAGTTCACCGGCAATACCGGAGGCAATAACCATCGTGGCCTCACCTGAGAAAATTTCCTCGTGTGCACTTACGATGTCACATTGTATGGTCTTGGTCATATTTCCGGCCCCAAAAATAGAGATGCTTAAAAAGAGGCTGCTCAGGCTGCCTCTTTCGCAGCCATTTCCTCACCCTTGGCAACGGCTTCTTCAATACCGCCAACCATGTAGAAGGCCTGCTCTGGAAGGTGATCGTATTCACCTTCAACAATACCCTTGAACGCGCGGATGGTATCTTTCAGCGTCACATATTTACCGGCAGAACCCGTAAAGGTCTCAGCAACGAAGAATGGCTGGGACAGGAAACGCTGAACTTTACGTGCGCGTGCCACGATGGCCTTATCTTCTTCTGAGAGTTCATCCATACCCAGGATTGCAATGATATCTTTGAGCTCTTTGTAACGCTGCAACACACCCTGTACGGAACGGGCTGTGTCGTAATGCTCCTGACCAATCAGGTTTGGATCCAGCAGACGTGAAGTGGAGTCCAGCGGATCCACAGCGGGGTAAATACCCTGTTCTGCAATGGAACGGGCCAATACCAGGGTTGCATCGAGATGAGCAAAGGTGGTGGCCGGTGACGGATCGGTCAAATCATCTGCAGGTACATATACCGCCTGGAACGAAGTAATGGAACCTGTCTTGGTGGTGGTGATGCGTTCCTGCAGCAGACCCATTTCCAGGGCCAGTGTCGGTTGGTAACCAACGGCTGATGGCATACGACCCAACAAAGCGGATACTTCCGTTCCTGCCAGTGTGTAACGATAGATGTTGTCGATGAACATCAATACATCATTACCCTGGTCACGGAATTCTTCAGCCATGGTCAGACCAGTCAGTGCCACGCGCAAACGGTTACCCGGTGGCTCGTTCATCTGGCCATACACGAGTGAAACCTTTCTGAGTACGTCGGCATCTTTCATTTCGTGATAAAAATCATTACCCTCACGGGTACGTTCACCCACACCGGCAAATACCGAGAAGCCTGAGTGCTCGATAGCAATGTTACGGATCAACTCCATCAGGGTTACCGTTTTACCCACACCGGCACCACCGAACAGGCCGACTTTACCGCCCCTGGCGATTGGCATGATCAGATCGATGACCTTGATACCGGTCTCCAAAACCTCGTTACCACCGGCCTGGTCTTCATATGAAGGAGGTTTGCGGTGAATCGGCATGGATTTTTCCGCACCAATCGGTCCGGCTTCATCAATCGGCCGACCCAATACGTCCATGACCCGTCCGAGGGTTTTCTTACCGACCGGTACTAAGATCGCGTCACCCGTGTTGGTAACCGGAATGCCACGTTTGAGACCATCGGTGGATCCCAATGCAATGGTGCGCACCACGCCATCACCGAGTTGTTGCTGGACTTCCAGCGTGATATCGGTGTTATCAACGGTCAACGCGTTGAATATTCTGGGCATGGCATCGCGTGGGAACTCCACGTCAACAACGGCACCGATTACCTGAACA
Organism: uncultured Gammaproteobacteria bacterium; assembly: GCA_965363775.1. Classification (GTDB taxonomy): domain Bacteria; phylum Pseudomonadota; class Gammaproteobacteria; order Xanthomonadales; family SZUA-36; genus SZUA-36. Next base: position 3,916 of record CBDTVF010000100.1, on the reverse strand, counting down.
ATTGATCCAGCACTCATAAAACTCGCTCCACTCTTTTGGTGAGGTGTGAATATAGCGGGACTGACAAAATACCCGGTCTCGCTTTATTTACAACTATTAAATATTCCTGTTTAAAAAGCTGACACCCTGCTGGTCTTAAACCGCAGCCGCGCCGCCCACTATCTCCGAGATTTCCTGTGTAATAGCTGCCTGGCGGGCCTTGTTATAGACCAGTTTCAGCTCATCGATCAGATCACCCGCATTGTCTGTGGCGTTCTTCATTGCCAACATACGTGCGGCATGTTCCGAAGCCAGGTTTTCCAACACTGCCTGGTAAATCAAACCCTCGATATATCTTACAGATACTTCATCCAGCAACGACTGGGCATCGGGTTCGTAGATGTAATCCCAAATTTCACCCAGTTCGGTGTCATCGGTTGGCGGTAATGGCAGCATTTGTAATACGATCGGATTCTGCGTCATCGTGTTAACAAACTGGTTAGCAACAATGTAAAGGCGCTGTATTTCATTATCTCGGTAAGCTTCCAGCATAATCCGGACCGCACCGATCAAATCTTCAATCTGTGGTTTTTCACCGAGACCCATTACATGGCCCATGATTTCAACATTAACATTCTTGAAAAACGCGGCGGCCTTTTTACCCAGTGTCACCAGGCTGACGGTTGCGTCTTTTTCCTGCCACTTTGACATATCTGCCAGGGCTGCTTTGAACAGGTTATTGTTGAGTCCGCCACACAGACCCCGGTCAGTTGAAACAATGATATAACCCACTTTTTCAACCGTGTCATATTCAACAGTGAACGGATGACGAATCTCCGGGTTAGCCTTGCTCAGATGACCGGAAATGCGACGCATCATGCGCACGTATGGGCGCGTGGCGTTCATCAGTTCCTGTGATTTTCGTATTTTACTGGCAGAAACTTTTTCCAGGGCAGAGGTCACCTTCATGGTGTTGCCAATGCTCTGGATCTTGCCTGTAATTTCCTTTCCGCTTGCCATATTTGGCTTGCTCCTACTTAACTACGGATCTGCTTACCAGGAACCGGTTGCCTTGAAATCTTCAAGGGCAGCGGTTAACTGTGACTCAAGATCGTCATTCCAGTCGCCATGATCGAGGGTATCCAGAAGGTCAGATTTCGAACTTACCATGTATTCCAGCAAGGCGGCCTCGCAGGCGCCAATTTTTATAAGCTCGACATCGTCAAAAAAACCACGATCGGCAGCAAACAACGAGACGGCCATCTTGCCGACAGGCAATGGGCTGTACTGTTGTTGCTTCATCAATTCGGTTACACGCTGGCCGCGGTCCAACTGCTTGCGGGTCGCATCATCAAGATCGGAAGCAAACTGGGCGAATGCCGCCAGTTCACGATACTGTGACAGGGCAAGACGTATACCGCCACCGAGCTTTTTAATGACCTTGGTCTGGGCTGCACCACCGACACGTGATACGGACAAACCAGCGTGTACAGCGGGCCGGGTACCGGCGTTGAACATATCGGATTCGAGGAATATCTGGCCATCGGTAATAGAGATCACGTTGGTTGGAACAAACGCGGAAACGTCACCGGCCTGGGTTTCAATGATCGGCAATGCCGTTAATGAACCTGTTTTACCTTTAACTTCACCGTTGGTGAATTTCTCTACATATTCCACGCTGACCCGTGCTGCACGTTCCAAAAGACGTGAGTGCAGGTAGAAAACATCACCGGGATAAGCTTCACGACCCGGCGGACGACGCAGCAGCAATGAAACCTGGCGATACGCCCAGGCCTGTTTGGTCAAATCATCATAAATGATCAGGGCGTCTTCACCACGATCACGGAAGTACTCACCCATGGTGCAACCGGAATAAGGCGCGATGTACTGCATGGCGGCTGATTCTGAGGCTGAAGCGTTAACCACGATGGTGTGCTCCATGGCGCCGTGCTCTTCAAGCTTGGCTACCACGTTGGCAACGGTAGATTGTTTCTGACCGATGGCGACGTATACGCATTTAATGCCTGAAGCGACCTGGTTGATGATGGTATCGATGGCAATGGCGGTTTTACCGATCTGGCGATCACCAATGATCAATTCGCGTTGACCACGACCGATGGGAACCATGGAGTCGATTGATTTCAAACCGGTTTGAACCGGCTGGTCTACCGATTTACGCCAAATAACACCGGGTGCAACTTTTTCAATTGGGGCGAAGCCATCGTTTTCGATTGGACCCTGTCCATCAATTGGATTACCCAGTGCGTCAACCACACGACCGAGCAGACCCCGACCATGAGGCACTTCAAGAATACGCCCGGTACATTTGACCGTATCTCCTTCAGTAATGTGCTCGTAGTCGCCCAGGATAACGGTACCTACGGAGTCACGCTCAAGGTTAAGCGCCAGTCCGAAAGTGTTACCGGGAAACTCGATCATCTCGCCCTGCATGGCGTCTTCGAGACCGTGAAGTCGGGAAATACCATCGGAAACACTCACAACTGTGCCTTCATTACGTGTTTCAGCCGAAATATTCAGCTCTTCAACACGTTTTTTGATCAAATCGCTGATTTCAGATGGGTTCAATGTCGTCTGCATCGTCTTTTTCCTATGGCGTCACTGTCTTCCAGCGACCGTTGTTTATCTATTAATTCAGTTAGAAAGGCTGTTCGACAGCTTTGTCAGCCTGTCTCTAAGCGATCCGTCGATGACCTGGCCGCCAGCGTAAACCACCGCTCCGCCGATCACACTGCTGTCAACTTCACTCTCCAGCAGGATTTCGCGATCAAAACGTTTGGCCAAAGCTTCTTTCAAGCGTGTGGCCTGATTTTCTTCAAGTGCATACGCTGAAACGACTTTAACGCGAAGCAGTTTATCGGCCTCTTCACGCAGTCTTTGGTACAAGGTCGTAATTTCTGGCAGCAGGGGTAAACGTTTGTTTTCTGACAAAACAGACAGAAAGTCCCTAAACCTGCTATTAAATGCCTCACCCGCTGTGCCTGCCAAAATGTCCAGAACCTGGCTGTTGGTCACTTCCGGGCTTTGTAGCAGGTTTGCCAGTGATTCTTCCGATACCAGTGTACTGGCCAAACCAAGCATGTCAGTCCAGTTGCCCGTTCCATCATCGGCTTCGGCCAGCTCAAATGCAGCCTTGGCGTAAGGGCGGGACAGTGTGGTCACATTGCTCATGGTCAGATCTCGGCGATCAGCTTGTCGAGAAGTTCACGATGGGTATCCTCATCAACTTCCTTTTCCAGAATTTTGGAAGCGCCCAGTACTGCAAGAGTGGCGACCGAAGCACGTAAATCCTCACGTGCCTGGTTGGTTGCCAGGGCGATATCGGCCTCAGCTGCGGTCACCTGACGCTGACGCTCACTGGTGGCATCGTCTTTTGCCTGGTCCAGAATCTGGGTATGGCGTTGTTGAGCCTGATCCAGAATCTCACCTGCTTTACCTCGGGCTTCAGTGATTTGCTCACCTGCCGTCTGCTTTGCAGCTTCCAATTCTTTTTCTGCAAGATCGGAAGCGGCCAAGCCTTCGGCGACGCGTGCACGACGCTCATCCATGGCTTTCAGCAGAGGTGGCCAGACAAATTTCATGCAGAACCACACGAAAATCATCATCGCGATTGACTGCAAAATTAAAGTGGCATTGATATTCATGCCTTACCTCGTTGAGATGGTTCTTGGACTGCCCGGATTTCCGGGCAGGCTCAATTGATCTGGCTGATTAGCCGCCCATGGCGGATTGCAGCTGACCTACAAACGGGTTTGCGAATGTGAAGAACAACGCAATACCCACACCGATCATGGCAACAGCATCCAACAGGCCAATAGCCAGGAAGAATTTACCCTGCAACATCGGAGCCAATTCAGGCTGACGTGCAGAACCTTCCAACAGGCGACCGCCCAAAATACCCACACCGATACCAACAAGA
>CBDTVF010000099.1:0-9348 GCA_965363775.1 uncultured Gammaproteobacteria bacterium | reverse complement strand
ACCGGTGATCCTGACAGATCCCTGGACAGTCTCTTTCAAATTACATTGAAGTTTTTAAAAAACAACAAGCAAAGCATGGACCAAAGAGAGTTTCGGTCGCACGTGACAGTCGGGCGACTAAAAAGGGCCAAACAGATCAAAACGACCTTTGACCAGCAAATAGACATCCGTCTGGAAATTGGGAGAATAGTGCTCTATCAAAGCACCTTGACCGAATCCGGTCCCATTTACTCTGTTTTAAAGGAAACATAGCTGATTCGATAGTAGGAAACCCAGGCTGTCAAAACTCGGTATATCAATATTTTCCGGGAAGTCCTGTACTTCGCCATTGGCTGTTTCAATAGTGATAGTGATGACATCACCAAGTTTCGACTTTAATTGTGCGTTGGGATGATCGGTCGGTCCTTTCCTTCAGGTAATCCGGCCTGGCGGTAAGAAGGGTTCAATAAGCTCCCGCACATTCGCACGTGCACCGATACGAGAGCACAACATGAAGCAGCCAACCAGTTTGCGGTGCAGGAATATAGTCTCGGGTGGTGGGGCACGATACTCACTCATACCATTGAACATCATCTCAAGACCGGCATCACGGCCACGCGCAAATACGTCAGAGCTACCAAAATCGTAAACACCACCATGGATAACAGGCTCGGAAACCAGGCGGATCATATCCAGGATACGTGTCACATATTCATCACTGTTATTCGGGGAAATATAGCCCATTTTTTCGGCCAGATGTCGCAGGGCGGTGTCGTCCCCATCGATCATGGCACGGGCAATGCCTGCATACCGATGAGTGAACTCCTCTTCGAAAGTCACCGTAGATCCAAAGTCCAGCAAGACGATACGATCCTCTTTTGGTTGGTACAGGTAATTGGCAAAATTCGGGTCTGATTGCATGGTACGGAATTCAAACAACTCACGAAACATCAGGTGCTGGAGCAGGCTGCCGACACTGTCCTTCAATTCCTGTGTCACCCCTTCACCGGCGAGAGATTCCAGTGGTACGCCCTCGACATAGTCCATGGCCAGGATACGTGTCGTCGTCATGTCGTCGTACACTTTCGGAACTACAAAGCGTGGTTCATCCTGTACCAGTGCGCGGTAGGCTTTCAGGTATTGAGCTTCGACGATATAGTCTGCTTCCTGGTGAAGCTGGCGCTTGGTCTCTTTGACTATTCCGGAAATATCGATTTCTACCGGTAGCAGATTAATCAAGCGCATTAGCATTGCCATGTTATCAACATCACTGTTGATGCTTTTTGCTACGCCCGGATACTGAATCTTCAGTGCCAGATCACGCCCGTCTTCGGTAAATACCCGGTGCACCTGACCTATTGAGGCTGCGGCGATGGGTTCGTAATTGAAATCAATGAAGCGCTTCTCCCAGCCCTTGCCATATTCGCGTCCTATCAATCGTCGAATTTGCTTGAGAGGCATGGTGTCAGCTGAGTCACGCAGAATGGCCAGGGCATCGGCAAATTCCCTGGGCAGGAAGTCAGCACTTTCCATGGATAGTATTTGTCCCATCTTCATGGCAGCGCCACGCATACCCGCCAGACGGCTGGCAAGCTTTTTGGCGTTGGTAGCGGTCAGAAATACATTGTAAGCGTCATCGCGTTTTGTACTGGACAACCGGCGTACACTCTCTACGGCACCACCGATCGCCAACTCACCCACAGTGAGACCTAACCTTGTCAGTCGACCGAAACGGGTTGTAGGTACACGTGATTTTTTCATATTGATAGCTGTGGTATCTCGACCTGTTTCCGGTCCATTTCTTGCAGTTTAAGCCGATTAAGCAAACAAGCGACTACTTTCAGCATCAGTGACCCTGATGTCAAATTGCTTATCGAGTATCTTCCTCAGGTGCATACGATCTTCGATCAGCTTCTTTTGTTCACCGGATTTGGTGGTCACTGAAAATTTGCGGTTTCGCAACGAACGGATTTCATTTTCCATGATCCTTGACACCACCAGGTGATTCACAAAACTGGCCCCGGGATGTTTATGCGAATAGAAATGCCCCAATTCGCAGTCCGCCTGACCATAGTAGGTAAGCTCAAACTTGTACAACGAGAAGAATTCACCATCCCGCAAGACCTGCATATGAAATTCGCCGGAACGACATTGCGCAATTCGAAACACCCGAAAACCATCATGAGACTCTTTTCCAGACATTCCTACGGGTCGTGCCGGTCCCTGCGGGCCGAAACCGACATCAACGATATATCGTTTTCCTTCGATTTCCACCAGCGTGACACGGTGAGTCAAACCCGGGTGAATGTCCTGATTGTAAATCACGCGGGCAAGATACAGTCTTACAGAGAACCCCAGTTCCTGCAAAAGCTCAAATAGCAAACCGTTTTGCTCAAAGCAATATCCACCACGATGGCCTTCGACGATGCGTCTGTAGAGTGATTCGAAGTCCAGTGGCAGATCATCTCCAAGCCGGGGCCCGACACTGGAAAAAGCGAATTGCGCCACATGCCGGCTGGAAATATCAGCAAGAAGTGCCAAATCCGGCTTTCTTCTTTGCAGTCCCAGCGCATGGATGTATCCATCGGTTATATCTGCACGCCTCATTTGATCATCCATTTTAATCAGTCCCACCGTTATTCTAGTTCACCGGGCTTTGGTTTGGATTGCAGAAGTGGATATTTGTCACCGGGGGTATGCACACCTTTGCATTAAAAATTTACAAGATCGGGTATCATCCAGCATGTCAGAGTAATCATGGATATTGCGCACAATTCGGGCGGTCTTCAAAACCGATAAGTGGGAACCTGATCGTTTTTTCTTTTAGGGACTTATTCGATGAAAGAGTGGAAAAAGATTTACAAATCCAAAGTGATGACCCCGCAAGAGGCTGTCAGGGAAGTCAGGAGTGGACAGAGGGTCTTTATTGGTAGCGGAGCTGCGGAGCCACAGTTACTGGTTCATGCGCTTTCAGAGCGGGGGCAGGAACTGTCTGATACACAGATTACCCACATACTTACACTGGGAACAGCTCCGTATGCTGACCCAAAGCTGGAAAATGGTTTTCGACTCAATGCGCTTTTCATCGGGCCGAATGTGCGCGAGGCGGTCGCCGAAGGACGTGCTGATTTCACGCCTGTTTTTCTTTCAGAGGTGCCTGATCTGTTTCGTCGAGGTAAGTTGCCGATTGACGTGGCGTTTATCCAGGTTTCACCACCTGATGAACATGGCTATTGCAGTTATGGTGTCAGCGTCGACGTCACCAAATCAGCAGCAGAGAGTGCCCGTCTGGTGGTGGCGGAAGTCAATCCCAATATGCCACGCACACTCGGTGACTGTTTTATTCACGTTAACGAAATTTATGCACTTGTCCCCAGCGGTGAGCCAATCCTTGAGGCGCCAGCAGGTCAAATAGACGAGGTGGCAAAGCGGATTGGACAACACATTGCTGACCTTATTCAGGATGGTTCAACGCTTCAATTAGGTATTGGCACTATCCCCGATGCGGTTTTGGCCTGTCTTGGAGACAAGAAGGATTTGGGTATTCATTCAGAGATGTTTTCCGATGGTGTGATCGAGCTTGTTGAGCGGGGGGTGATAAACGGTTCACGCAAGAACATCCATGCCGGCAAGATCGTTGCCAGCTTTGTGTTAGGCACCCGGCGTCTTTACGATTTCATTGATAACAATCCAATGTGTGAATTCCATCCCACGGAATACACCAACGATCCGTTCCGTATCGCACAGAACGACCGGATGGTCGCGATCAATTCAGCTTTGCAAGTTGATTTGACCGGCCAGGTTTGCGCTGATTCACTTGGAACCTACTTTTACAGTGGTATTGGTGGCCAGGTCGATTTCATACGTGGCGCTGCACGTTCACGTCAAGGCAGACCCATCATTGCACTTCCGTCCACCGCCTGCGGTGGAAAGGTGTCACGTATTACACCAATTCTGACACCTGGAGCGGGTGTGGTTACAAGCCGGGGAGACGTACATTACGTCGTGACGGAATACGGCACCGCCAACCTGCATGGCAAGACCATACGCGAACGGGCCATGGCTTTGATACATATTGCTCATCCGGATCATCGTGAAAAATTAATGGAGGAGGCGCGTAAGCGTAAACTCGTTTACAGCGACCAGGTTGCAGTTTTTGGTATTGGTGACCTGAATAGACGCTCTTTTGAAAAAGAATTCACCAGTAATGACGGCAGGCCTGTTCATATGCGTCCGCTACGTCCAACGGACGAAGATATGATGAGAGATCTTTTTTATGCGTGCTCGGAGCAAACATTATATCATCGCTTTTTCTCAAAAATGAAATCCATGCCACACCGCAAGCTGACCAAACTGGTGAATATCGACTATGTGAACAACATGGCCCTGGCCAGTGTCACGCATGAAGATGAACACGAGATGATCGTTGCTGTTGGCCGTTATGCCCTTGAAAAAGCCACCAACGCTGCGGAAGTTGCTTTCATTGTCAGAGATGATTGGCAAGGTCAGGGTCTGGGTATCACATTGTTCAACCAACTGATTGAAATCGCCCGTAAGCGTGGCATCGTCAAGTTTACTGCTGATGTGCTGCACAATAATGCCAGGATGCTGCATATCTTTCATAAGTGTGCGCCGAATCCGATTAAAAGTACTCTGGAATTGGGGATTTATCACCTTTCTTTTAGTATTGAACCTGGGGTTTAGGGCGCGTAATTCATTACGCACGGGATCGGAGCCTGTCATGCTGGCAGCCAATAAAAACCGGGATGATGTGTCGTGGGTAACGAGTTACCCACCCTACGTGACTTTTGAATTGACCGTTCGGAGTACAGAGGCAAGGAATAACCCACCTCAGCGCCCCTTCCGGAATTAGTAAGGCAACCTAACAATCAGCGCAGTTTGTCTGTATGGTTAACAATTGTGTTGTCCAATATAGCTTGAACAGCGGCGTCTACATCCACTATGTCAGTGACGATGGGTTTGATTCCCAGTTCCTCGAGACCTTGATAAGCACCACGCCCCATGCCGCGCGCCACCAGGACATCGCAATCCTTGATGTCCTTGAACATCTGATCATGGTTGCTCCTGGAATGACGACCGAAGCCGCTACCCCTGGGATTTGATTTGCGGTCCTGCCCGCGGCGATGACCGGCGTCAGTATCTCGGCTGCTGAGCTTGGGCAGTATTGTTTTTTCTACTGGTTTTTCCGACTCGACTGAAACCACTATGTAGTTTTCAGCACGGCCAAAATGGCGGGAAATGGTTTGTTTATCATCAGAAACAATCGCGATTTTCATGGTTTATTAACCCCTGGTTTCAGGTTTATTTCTTCATTTGCAAATTACAACTATATTGTATAGTTGTCAATTATATTTGTACATGAATGAGGAATAGATAATAATGCATTTTGCATCACTAATCAGAACCAGGGGATAAAATATGAATGAGAAACTGCTTGTAGGGCAGCGTATCAGGGAGTTACGCACTAAGAAAGAATTATCCTTGCGCGCATTAGCAGTATTGAGCGGGCTGTCGACCAATGCGATCAGCTTGATAGAACGTGGAGATAACTCGCCGACAGTATCTTCGTTGCATAGCCTTGCAAATGCGTTGGAGGTGCCGGTTACGGCATTTTTTGAGCAACATGCCGATGGGCAGGTGATTCATACCATGAAGAACTGCAGGCCAACTTCCGAAACTGCCGGTGTCAGAATGGAGAATCTGGGCAGCGGTCTGCCCCATCAACAAATTGAACCTTTCCTGATGACCATCGAGCCAGCGGGTAGTAGCACAAGCAGCCAGATTACCCATGCAGGAGAGGAGCTTGTCTATGTTTTGAAGGGGACGTTGGCATGTATGATCAAGGATCAGGAATACGTCCTTGAAAAGGGAGACAGTTTGCTCTTCCTGGCTTCGCAGCCGCATATTTATCGAAACCAGACTTCGAAGGCGGCGCAGATTTTAATTATTTTTCAACCAATGGTGGGGCAGTTGATGGCTCACCAGCATTACCTGGAATGATAAATACACAGTGTAGTGTCTACCCTATAGGGCTGACACTCCACTCGCTACTTGTAGGATAATAAAACCTCTCCATTTGAAAGGGCATCACATACATGTTTGAGTTGAAGTTCCAAACTCCTGCCATTTGGGTAGAGGGTATCGTTGAAGCCATGGATGTTTTTCTGCCGGATCATGCCACGGCCGAGAAAAAGGCTTCCAGCATGGCGATGACGATGGTGTCTCATTATCCCGATAAACCGGAATTGGTGGCTGCCATGATCGACCTGGCCCTGGAAGAGCTTAGTCACTTTCGAGCCGTCGTCAAGCTGATGCATGCGCGTGGTCTGACCCTGTTGCCCGACGAGAAGGATCTTTATGTCAACTCGTTCAGACGTCTGTGCCGGCAAGGGGATGCGGAGTACCTGATGGATCGACTGCTGATAGCCGCCATCATCGAAGCTCGCGGTGCCGAACGTTTTGGTCTGATCGCCGAAGCCTTACCTGCTGGAGAACTGAAGCGCTTTTACGACTCGATAACGCGTTCTGAGCTGACGCACAAGAATCTGTTCCTGCAACTTGCTGAGAAATTCGCTGATCCAATCCAGGTACAAAAACGTCTCGATGAATTACTGACTGCAGAGGCTGCAATTGTGAGCGAACTGCCGATACGGCTGGCATTGCACTAGCAGACGTGGAAAAGTACCTGCTTCAATATGCGGAGCCTGAAACCGCTGCGCTTGACGGCTTGCCAGACAGCCTGGTCGGGCCAGGATATTGGCAAAACGTGATGGTCATTCCCGCCTGCAACGAATCAGCAGAATTCCTCCGATCTCCGCCACCTTGTGATGGACGTAGCTTGATGATCCTGGTCATCAATGAAACTGTTTCCGCAGCCCATGAAGTATCTTTAAACAACCAGACCCTGGCCGAAGCTGTGCTTGCACGCTTTGAGTTGCAATGGCAGTCGGGTCGGCAGCTCCCCGGGTTTGCATTAAGCCTGCTACGGGATCCGCTGTTTGCACGCGATGTTTTATTGGTGGATCGGTTTAGTGAAGCTTACAAATTACCCCCCAAATGCGGTGTGGGTCATGCCCGGAAAATCGGTGCTGACCTGGCGGCAAGTCTGATTCACAATGGGCGTATTCACTCTCCCTGGATACACTGCACCGATGCAGATGTTCAGCTGCCGGAAACCTACTTCTCGTGCACCAAGCAGAAACATAATATCAGCTCAAAAAACGCGGCCCTGATTTATCCATTCCACCACAACGACGATGATAGGAATGAAAAAAACAGTGAAGTGATACTGGCAACGCAGTTGTATGAATTATCGTTACGTTATTACGTTGCTGGTATGAGATTCGCCGAATCCCCTTATGCTTTCCATACCATCGGCAGTACCATGGCAGTTAATGCGGTTCACTATGCCAGGGTACGTGGTTTCCCGAAGCGCGCTGCCGGGGAAGATTTCTACCTGCTCAACAAGCTTGCCAAGGTCGGGTCTGTGCTGGAGCTTGCCCCTGGGGAAGATTGTAAGCCCATCGTGATTGAATCACGTCGCTCAGACCGGGTGCCGTTTGGGACCGGTGCTGCGGTCAATAAAATCACTGATCTGACTGATCCCGTAGAGGATTTCAGGTTCTACCATCCCGTGGTATTTGAATTACTGCAACTCTGGTTGCAAAGCCTGACCACGATTTGGGAGTCGGGCTCAAGTGATCTCACTGAAAGTATTTTTGCTCATCAGACCGGTGACCCTGATCAAAGTCGTAAGCGGCAGGCACTATTGGACGGTCTGAAGAAAATTAAAACGGGCCAGGCGCTTGAACATGCATTCAGACAAAGCAAAAATCCGGAGCAATTTGTACGACAAATGCATACCTGGTTTGATGCATTCCGTACACTTAAGTTGACACACCACCTGCGTGATTTTCATCAACCCAACATCAGTTACACCACGCTTGAAGCAAATTCAAGCTATCGCCATTTACTGGACTGTGATGCGGAATTGTCAGCTTATGCTGCAGGACTTCCTTTTGCCTTGATGCAATAACAATCAGACCACTACAGGTTCTTGATCCAGTCAGTCAGTACCGCCATCTGTTTTCCATTTCTCCAACGGTATTCCTCTCCGGTATAACCCCACCAGTCCCAGCAACCATGGGGGTTAAGCGGGGCCAGGCTTTTCTCGACCTGTGGGAAAGCCAGTACGATGTCGTTTGCCTCTGCCCAGGGCAAGTAGCCGGTCTGCGTGATGAAATCCGTACCAAGGACTTCCGCCGACATGGCACAGCCGTGCAGCACCAGGTGCAACGCGCAGGATGTGTCGCCTCCGGTACAGGCTGGAGGAATGAACAGGTATGCGGTTTCCATCAGGTTCGCCTCGTCCGCGCCAGGCAGGGAAACTTCCAAAAGCGTGGTCTTCACCTCGTCTTCGGGTGCGGTCAAACCGGGATAAAGGTACTGCAGCAATATACCGGCTGCGTCGTAATCGCAGTCTCCCACGAACGGCGGCAGCATTTCATTGCAGGCGTTGCCGTGGTCCTGCGCCGGGAAAATGTGTCCAGACGGAACATCATTCACCTGTTGAATTTGCCCGGAAGGAATGAACTCTGCGTAAAGGGCGGCAGTCGCGTCGTGGACCTGGGCGGAGATCGTCGTGTCATTGGTGCCGTGGAATAGCCAGACACGATCGTCGGCCAGGTTGTCGGGATTCGCAAGTTTGCCTGCCTCGGCGTTGGCACGGATTTCGGCGGCAAAGTCTGCTACCGGCAGTGGGTTATCTGTGTTCCCCATGCAACGGCTCATGGCCGTGGTCAGGGAGTTGTCCGCGCAGTTATACGGCCCGCCTGAAACGATGCCTGCACCGGAGAACAGGTCTGAGTAAGCAATGTGCAACTGGTGCGCCATGTATGCGCCGGCCGAAATACCCGAGGTGGTGATACGGCTTTTGTCTATGTTCAGCGTAGGTGCGGGATCCTCGGCAACCGCGCATCCCGTAATTAGAAGGGTAGCTAGTAAAAGGTAACGCATGTTTGGTCTCCGGCTAACTGGTTTGCTCAAGGAGTTCATGGAACACCCGGTTGAATTCGTCCGGGTGGGTGATGAATGGCACGTGTCCCGAATCTTCGATCGCCACCTCGTTGTAGGAACCTCCGGCTGCGCTGTAGTCGTCGAGCATTTTTCGGATCTGGTCCATCATCGGTTGCGGTGGGTAAGCCTCTGACCCCGGGAAGCCGGGCAGGCGCCCCGTCGGGCCCCAGGTTCCCGGATCGGACCCCGCGCTGTTGGAGACTGCCAGGTCATCGGCTCCATAAGCCCACAAAGCATGCACCTTGGGTTCGCTGACGAGAATGCGCTCGACCA
>CBDTVF010000098.1:0-9353 GCA_965363775.1 uncultured Gammaproteobacteria bacterium | reverse complement strand
AGGTTCGTCTGCCGCTGAAAAACAACGACCTCACTTACCTGGACCTGCCATCAGAAACCGAGGTTAAAAATGAGGCTAAGTCTTTCCCGATAGTGACCCTGAGTGCTGAACAGGCTGGTGGGACCGGCCAGTGGCAGGCACGGATCATACGCACCGAGGGTGTCGTGGATGAAACCAGCCGGGTTGTTTATGCCGTTGCACAGGTTATTGATCCCTATGGAGTATTGGGTCAAAGCCACCAGCAAGAACTCAAAATCGGCACTTTTGTAAACGCCGAAATCCAGGGTCTGCGTGCCGAAAATGTTGTCGTACTGCCTCGCTACGTGTTGCGGCCAGACAATACGATACCGGTAGCAAACTCGAATAATGAACTTGAAATCCTGTCGGTGGAAGTTCTACGCGCTGAAGCCAAAAAGGTATATCTCAGCAATGGGATAACAGGTGGCGCCAGGGTGGTAACGACCACGCTGGACGCCCCGGTACCGGGTACCAAACTGGCCATCAGCGACCAACAGATTGATGCACCGGAGTCTGACCCAGGTAGTGGTGATTTATGAAAACCGGGCATGGCTGGTATTACGCGATCATTGAATGGTTTGCGAGGAATGCAGTCGCAGCCAACCTGTTAATGGTCATCCTGCTGGCCGGCGGGTTGTATTCCATAGCCACAATCAAGAAAGAATCCCAACCACCGATCGAGACCAACCTGGTCACCGTACGGGTCCCGTTTTTGGGCGCCAGTCCGGAGGACGTCGAGGAAGGCATACTGATCAAGATCGAGGAATCCATCCAGGATATTGAAGGTATTCATGAAATCATTTCCACCGGACGCCGCAACAGCGGCACCGTACAGGTAGAAGTCGCAGCGGACTATGACGTTCTGGAGGTCATGAATGAGATCAAGAACCGCGTTGATTCCATCTCGACCTTTCCGGAAAACACCGAAAAACCGGTCGTATCGCGTACGCGTTTTCAGCAGCAGGTCAACATCGTCTCGGTATATGGGGATGTGGATGAAAGAACCCTGAAAGAATATACCAAGCAGATCAGGAACGAGATCGTCACCCTGCCCGGAATCACACGTGCGGAACTCCTCGGTTCACGTCCCTACGAAATCAGTATTGAGGTCAGTGAATTTACGCTGGAGCAGTATGGTATGACACTGGCTGAAGTCGCGACTGCCGTGCGCCGGGGTTCGTTAGACCTGCCAGCCGGTTCCATCCGTTCAGATGCCGGTGATATCCTCCTGCGTACCAAGGGACAGGCCTATACCGGACTCGATTTTGAAGACATCCTCGTGCGCACCAACCCGGACGGCTCAAGGGTGTTGCTAAAAGACGTGGCTGATATCAAGGACGAGTTCGTCGATACCAACCGGTTCTCCGAATATAACGGCAAGGCCGCTTTTTCCATCCGGGTCATATCGGTGGGGGAACAGAGTGAGCTGGACATCTCACAAACCGTCCGTGACTTCGTAGCGGATAAGACTGCCTCCATGCCGTCGGGCGTTTCCGTCGCTGCCTGGGCCGACGTAACCTATTATCTGAAGGGACGCCTGGACATGATGGTCAAGAACCTGGTTATCGGCGCCCTGCTCGTTTTCCTGTCATTGGCCCTGTTTTTACGTTTGAAACTGGCCTTCTGGGTGATGGTGGGTCTGCCCGTTGCCTTCCTTGGAACATTTTTCCTGATGCCCGTGTTTGGCATCACCCTCAACCTGATCAGCCTGTTCGGTTTTATATTGGTGTTGGGTATCGTGGTGGATGACGCCATCGTGATCGGTGAAAGTGCCTACACCAATATACGTGCCAAGGGCCATTCGGTTGACAACATTCTCGAGGGTGTTTTCAAGGTTGCAATGCCCGCCACCTTCGGCGTATTGACAACCATCGCGGCCTTCATACCCATCCTGATGATTTCCGGCATCATGGGTAAATTTTTCGCCTCGATCGGTTGGGTGGTTACGCTTTGCCTGGTCTTCTCGATCGTAGAATCCAAGCTGATCCTGCCGGCCCACCTGGCGCACATGAAAGTCAAGCAATACGGTGAGGGAACCCAGAACAGACTAGTTCGATTTCAGCGTTTTTTCTCTGAAGGCCTGCATACGGTCATTGACAACTATTATTTACCTTTCCTGGAGAAATGCCTGAAGCGTCGTTATCTGACCTTATCGGTATTCATTTCCCTGCTGATCCTGTCAATTGGCCTGATCGCGGGCGGGATTCTCCGCTCAGTATTTTTCCCGGACATTACGGCTGACTTCCTGCAGGTTCAACTGTTGATGAACGAAGGCACAACATCAGCGCGCACCCATGAAACCATCCGGCACATCCAGGAAGGTTTATGGAAACTGGATGCAGAAGTCAGTGCCGAACATGGTCTCGAATCGGGCGCCGTTGCATCCAGTGTGTTGTCTTTTGGCCAGGGCGAGATGCGGGGTGAGATCATTGCCGAACTTGTCAAAGAGGACAAGGCCGTTATCTCGGCACCCGAAGTCCTGCGACGCTGGCGTGAGATTGTCGGTGAACTTCCCGGTGTCAAACAACTGGGTTTCTCCGGTGCCATGAATCATGGCGGCGGGGCGGCAATTTCCATCCAGTTAATTGGTGCAAGCATCGAACAGGTCGGACGTGCTTCACAGGAACTGACACGCAGAATGCAAACCTACGAAGGTTTGTTTGATATCCGTAATACCTACGAACGTGGAAGACCGGAGATCAAGCTGGACCTGAAACCGCAGGCCGAAGCACTGGGCATCACACTATCGGATCTTGCCAACCAGGTGCGGGGCGGATTTTATGGTGTGGAAGTCCAGCGTATCCAACGCGGCCAGGACGAGGTTAAAGTCATGGTCAGATTCCCCCGGGAAGAGCGGGATTCCGTCGGTTACCTGGAGAATATGAAAATCCGCACAGCCGATGGCGGCAGGGTTCCGTTTAACTCGGTCGCGGAGGTGGAATTGACGGAAAGCCCGGCATTTATCCAGCGTTTCGATCGTGAACGGGCCGCGCGTGTCTCGGCCGAAGTGGATAAAGACAAGTACGAGCCTACTGCAATCCAGGATGACATCATGAACCGGGAATTGCCACAGGTCCTGGCGCACTTCCCCGGTGTTCGAGCCAGGCTCAGTGGGTCCTCCCAGCAGCAGGTCGAAATTCAGCGAGACCTGATCCGTGGCGGACTATTTGCTGTATTCCTGATTTATGCCTTGATGGCCATCCCGCTCAGGTCCTACTCACAGCCGCTAATCATCATGTCGGTTATCCCCTTTGGTACGATTGGTGCGCTGGTGGGGCACCTGATCCTCGGTATTCCTGTCAGTTTGACCAGTTATTTCGGCATTATCGCGTTGGCCGGGGTGGTCGTGAATGACAGCCTGATCCTGGTGGATTTTGTCAATCGTGAACGAGAGTCTGGTGCATCGGTACATGAAGCGGTTAAGAGTGCCACACGAACCCGTTTCCGCGCCATTTTGCTGACTTCGCTAACCACATTCCTCGGCCTGGCACCTATTGCCATATTTGAAACCAGTTTACAGGCACAACTGGTGGTGCCCATGGCGGCCTCACTGGCATTCGGTATCCTGTTTGCAACTGTAATCACCTTGTTCCTGATACCGTCGCTATACCTGATACTGGATGATTTCCAACAGTGGTGGAAAGAAGCCTGGCTTCACGCCATACCGGACCGACTCAAGTAAGATGAGCCGGGCAGCGCGGACAGAGAAACCCTGATGACACAGCGATCCAAAGACATTTAGCGGAGCAACAAACTGGCACTAAGTATCAAAAACCTGTTAACGCGTGCCGGTCTGAAGCTGGCTGATAGTCCTTCGGCACGATTCGATGCCGAAATTCTGCTGGCACATGCGTTGGAGTGTACCCGCTCATTCCTGTATGCGAACCCGGAACTGGAATTGCCAGGTTTTCGTTGCGAGACATTCAAAAGGCTCGTCAAGTTACGTGCCCAGGGGCAACCGATTGCCTACCTGACGGAATCAAGTGAGTTCTGGTCACTACCTTTAAAGGTTAACCCCGATGTTTTGATACCACGACCAGACACAGAATTGCTGGTTGAGGCTGCGCTTGAGAAAATCCCGCCTGAAGCCGACTGGCGTATCGCCGACCTGGGTACAGGTAGTGGAGCAATTGCTCTTGCCATTGCATCTGAGCGGAAAAAGTGTGAAGTCCATGCCACCGACAACAGTATGGCTGCCCTCAACGTCGCAAGGGAGAATGCCAGTCTGTTGAATTTACCTCACGTCCAATTCCACCATGGTTCATGGAACGAACCACTAAGAGGAAAATTTCACCTGGTTGCCAGTAACCCACCCTATATCGATGGTGATGACCCGCACCTGGACCGGGGAGATCTACGTTTCGAACCACGTGCAGCGCTAACGCCAGGTAAAGACGGACTAAGTGCCATTCAAACAATAAGCCAGTTGGTACAGCCAATTCTGGTCGAAGGTGGTTGGTTGATGTTTGAACACGGCTGGAACCAGGGTGAAGGGACCCGTGAAATCCTGGAAGCAGAGGAATACATTAATATTACAACCCTGCAAGACCTGCAGGGTCATGATCGCATAACAATAGGTGAGAAACCGTAGGGTGGGTAACTCGTTACCCACGGTTCTTTCGTTTGAGTTTGTTACCTGCCAAAGGTGCTATGCATGAAATGCGTGCCGTGGTTTCTTAAAACCCGTGGGTAACAAGTTACCCACCCTACGGGTTTTCGTCATTGTCGAGCGTTTCGTCCAGGGCTTTTTCTACCAAACCTGCTTCCAATTGCTTGGCGTGGCGGGCGCCCAGCTTGCTGAGTTTATCTGTCTGACCGACAAGGTTTCCAGCACCGGTCGTCAGTTGATTGTAAGCCTCATCGAATGACTTCCTGGCCTGGTCAAGACGCGTTCCGACGGCTTTCAGATTGTCGGTGAAACCGACGAATTTATCGTAGAGTAAACCGGCACGACGGGCGATATCCTGGGCGTTGGTGTTCTGTTTGTGTACCCGCCAGACGGAGGCGACGGTGCGCACTGTGGCGAGGAAGTTGGCAGGTGAAAGCAGTGCAACACGATGTTTTAATGCATACTCCGGCAGGGTTGGATCACTTTGTAATGCGGCGATCAAGGCGGACTCGATCGGCAGAAACATCAATACAAAATCCAGTGCGTTGAGCTCTTCCGCATCGGGATAGTTTTTCTTACCCAGGCCTGAAATATGGGCCTTGATGGAGCCGACGTGCTCAGCCATTAATGCATCGCGGCGTGCTTCATCCTCCTCCGACTGGTAACGTGTCCACGCTGTCAAAGAAACCTTGGAATCCAGGATAATGCTGCGATTTTCCGGCAACTTGAGGACAAAGTCCGGTTGCAGACGTTCACCGTCTTTGCCGGTGGTAGAAACCTGGGTGTAATAGTGTTCACCCTTGACGAGTCCGGCCAAATCCATCAGGCGTTCAAGTTGCTGCTCTCCCCAGTTGCCCTGGGCCTTGGAATCGCTGGTCAATGCCTTGGTCAGGCTTTGTGCTTCCTTGTGAAGACGCTCGTTCAGGCCTTCCATCTGTTTGAGCTTTTCCTGCAGGGCGGCGTGCTGACGGATGTCTTCACGGCTGTTTTTATCGACGGTTGAGCGGAAGGTTTCAAGATCTTTTGTCAAAGGTTTTAACAGGCCACCCAGTTGCTTTTCACTCAGCTCGGTGAAACGCTGCGATCGTTCATCAAATACCTTACCGGCCAGTCGTTCAAACGAATCGTTAAGGCGTTTTTCGGCATCTTCAAGCGCGGCCTTTTCAGACTGGTGGTGTTGCTGCTGTTCTTCCAGACGTGTTTCGGTGATAGCCAGTAAACGCTGGATTTCCACCAACTCCTGCACACGAGATTCCAAGTCAGCCTCAAGCTCGCTGATGACCGGTTGAAAACGCGCCGCTTCTTCCTCAATACCTTTGCGCCTGGCAATCCTGGCAGTGGTCATAGCCGCAACAAGCGCAAGTATCAGACCTGCAAGCAGACCAAACATCATGCTGTTGATATCCAGAACTGCCAGCCATTCATTCATGCTTTGTGCGTCTCACCCTTATTGTTCTTACCACCAGCCTTCAAGTCAGCTGTCTTTTTAACTTTTTGCCAGACGACTTCCATCTCATCGAGTTCCATCATTTCCAGAGCATCCTGACCGCCTGCGGCATCTTCCATTGCCCTGAATCGCCGTTCAAATTTGGCATTGCTGCGACGCAAGGCAGTACCAGGATCGATATCCAGTTTTCTTGCCAGGTTGGTGGCAACAAATAACAGGTCACCCAGTTCATCTTCCATCGCGTCGCGATCGCCGGAAGCCATGGCTTCGCGCATTTCAAGCAGTTCCTCGTCAAACTTGTCCATCACGGGATCCGCCGAAGCCCAGTCAAAACCAGCCTTGTGAGCTCGTTTTTGAATTTTGACAGAACGCGGCAACTCCGCCATACCGGCAGGAATGTCATCCATCAGGCTGTGTTCACCTTTCTGTTTTCTTTCCTCTGCTTTGTAAACTTCCCAGACCTGGCTTTGATGAACCTCATCCTTGACCTCGAAATCTGCAAAAACATGGGGGTGACGACGCAGCATCTTGTCACAGATGGCCTGATGTACTCCGTCAAAATCGAAACTACCCTGTTCTTCTGCCATCTGCGCATGGAATACCACCTGGAACAGAAGATCACCCAACTCGTCCTTCAGATCGGTCATATCTTCGCGGGCGATGGCATCCGCAACCTCGTAGGCTTCTTCAATGGTATAGGGTGCAATGGTGGAAAATTCCTGTTTTATATCCCACGGGCAACCTGATTCCGGATCACGCAAGCGTTGCATGATTTCAAGCAGTTGTAACATACCGTTTCCTTTTAGTGTGTTTTGAGCGAAACACTGACACAGGCACCACCCAGTTCACTCTGTTTGATGGTTATTTCACCGTTATACGCACTTACAATTTCCAGCACGATGGCCAGCCCCAGACCATGACCCTCGACCCGTTCGTCACCGCGTACACCGCGACGCAATAACTGTTGCCGTTGATCATCTGCGATCCCCGGGCCATTGTCCTCAACCTGCAGATTGATACCAGCACGGGCCTCTTCAGGGTCGATCAAACCTGCCGTCAAACGAACCTGACCACCGCCATACTTACAAGCATTGTCGAGGAGGTTACCCGCCAACTCCAGCAAATCACGTTGCTCACCGTAAAATGACAGGTCAGGTTCAATCATGACATCTATGTTTATCAATTCCTGAGAATATATGCGATTCAATGACTGAACCAGTCGTTCGATCTGGGTCTTTACATCCACGGCCTGTGCCATTGTTCGCCGGGTAGATGCCGCGGCGCGCTGCAGACGTGTCGCGATCAATTTCTGCATATCGGTGACCGCATCCTTGATAGCCAACGTTTTTGTAGTTGAATCTGAGGGCAAACTTGAGCGGATGACCGACAGGGGTGTTTTCAGACTATGTGCGAGTGAATCAAGCGCATTTCGATAGCGGGTCTGATTAGCTTCCTCGGTATCCAGAAGATGATTGAGGTTACGTTTTAATGCCTCCAGTTCCTTTGGATAGTTTCCTTCCAGCCGTCCCAATTCGCCGGATTCAATGCCTGAGATATCCTCTGTAATGCGCCCGAGGGGTCTCAACCCGAGCGCCAACAATGCCATTTGCGCAAGTATAAGAATGAAACCTGCCATACCCAGGCTGCGCCACAGACCGGTGCGAAATTCCTGCAATTCCGGCTGTAACTCGCGTGGATCTACGAAGATTGTAACGGTGAGTGGTGACATCCTGCCATCTGAAAACTCCCAACTGACCCCGTATTGAAAAGTGTAAAAACCGGTCTCATCAGGCGCTGTTACAAAGCTGCTTTCGCCAGTCAGGATACGAACCGGTTCAGGCAAGTTTACACCCAGGGAAGAACCGGAAGCCCAGTCGCCTCTTTCTCCCCGCGCAATTGCGTAAATTCCTGAACCCGGCTGACCCAGGCGTGGATCTCCAGGTTCATCCTCAACTGTCAGGGAACCATCCCCTGCCACTTCAGTTGCTGCCAGCACCAGGTACACCAGGGATTCCATACGTGCCTGCAAGCCGGCCTCGCTACTTTTATGAAAGGCCGCATCCAACGCAAAACCGACCAAACCCAGCGATATGGTCAGTAACAATACAGCCAGTACAATCAACCTCAATCGCAGGGAGACGGGTCTTTGCTGATTTTTCTTGATAGTCACAATACTGGTTTGTGGTTTTTTTCAGACGGGTTGTGGCTGCTTGTTGAGACGGTATCCCCTTCCACGCAAAGTTTCGATAGGATTCATGATCCCTTGAGGATCAATTTTTCTGCGCAGACGACCCACAAAAACCTCGATGACATTACTGTCCCGGTCTGCATCTTCCTCATAAATATGCTCAGACAGTACTGTTTTTGTGACCACCGCATCAGGGTGCATCAACAGGTATTCAAACACCTTGTATTCATAGGTGGTCAGTTCAATTTCCTCATCACCCCTAAAAACCCGCTGGCTGACCAGGTCAATTCTCAACGGTCCCAGTTCAATCAGTGGCTGTGCGTGGCCTGCCGAACGTCGTAACAAGGCTCCAACACGTGCTTTGAGTTCCTCCGGGTGAAAGGGCTTGGTCAGGTAGTCATCCGCACCGGATTCAAGACCTTCTACTTTATCCTGCCACTCAGAGCGGGCGGTCAGAATCAGGATCGGGAACTGGCGCTCCTGCTCGCGCAGTTTGCGTATCAGGTCAAGGCCGGGCAAACCGGGCAGACCCAGATCGATGATAGCCAGGTCAATTGGGTATTCCTGACCAAAAAACAGACCTTCAATGCCATCACCGCTCACATCAACCGCGTAACCCGCTTCACGCAGAATTTCTGCAAGTGAGGTTTGCAATCCGGTGTCGTCTTCAACCAGTAGTATCCGCATCATGTCACCCTGCTAGTGTGGTGTAACATTATTTGCTGTTTTCAGGGACTCTTACCGTCTTGATAACGCCCTTTTTCGTCAGCAATTTAATCTCATGTATCCGGTTATTTCCCTGCTGTACCGTCCTTGCGGACAATACCTTGGCATCATTTTGTCTCGCAGCCTGCCGTGCAGCTTCGTCTAAAGTAATGGCAAAAGCAGACACCGACATCAGAAATGCCAGTAGTGTCATACAAACGATCTGTAGTTGCTTTCGTCTCATTTACATCCCGGGCAGAACCCGACTATTTTTAAAATCCGGGTATGATTCTAACGCACTCACGTGAATCACACCTGAATACCGGCAGCGTTTTTCATTGTCAGTAGCGCCTGTTTAAGTATTTCTGTGTTGTTGTCATCGCGAT
>CBDTVF010000097.1:0-9369 GCA_965363775.1 uncultured Gammaproteobacteria bacterium | reverse complement strand
CGCGGGTAATCTATTTTCATTTCTACTTACCGATGCGCCGTCGCTGGGGTCCTCTACGGCAATCTTTGGCCTATTGGGTGCAGAAGGTATCTTCATCTACCAGCACCGGAAAGCCTGATCACCCGGTGACCAGCGCAGGGCTTTCTGAGTGCCGGCATCTGCGATCAGGTAACCCCTGTCCCCTGCAGCCGTCATGTCTATCGGCATGGCAAAATTGCTGGTAGCTGCAGTCGCGACGGTTGTGACCATTCCATCTTTGACCCGTCGTATGCTGGCGTTACCAATATCGACAACCAGAACACCGCCATCGGCTTCCCAAACCACGGCATGTGGGGAATTGAACAGTGCTTCGGCAGCCGGTCCATCGTTAAACCCGGATTCTCCCACCACACCTGCCAGGGTTGTAACCTGGTAACCATCATCCGTGGGCGTGAGCAATCGAACGGTATGACTGGAAGCACCTGCAACTACAATCAGACCGTCCGGCGACGCTGAAACACCATGCGGACCATCGAAACCGGCTTCTGCCGCTGAACCATCCTTATGACCCTTTTTATCAGGTCCACCTGCAAGGGTTGCCACTTCGCCATCAATTGAAACTGACCTTATGGCATGGTTGCTGAAATCGGCAACGAGTATCTTACCCGGACCAAATGGCGAAAGACGGATGGGTTTGTTTAAGCGGGCATCGCTGCCATCAACGAATCCCGCCTCACCATTTCCGGCAACGACACGGCTGTCAGCTGCCTGCAAGACCGTGGAAAAACAACACAGCATCAACACCATTGTGGTGCGAATACTGACGAAAGAGGCGAAACGGGTACGGTTATCACAATTCATGGTCTTTACCTGAAAATTACTGTTAATGCTTCGGTCCGATATCCAGGGAACTCAGATCCATCACATACTGGTGCAGTTCACGTTTACCCTCTGCTGCCTGACGACCGGATGAAAACGTCATCAGCTTGCCGTCGGCTGAGATTGCTGGAAAGCCATCAAACTTGTCATTGAAGGTCAGACGTTGTTCCTCACCGGTTTTTAGACTACGCATATATATTTCAAAGTTATGCGGTGGCAGCATCTTCACAAAAACAAAGTGCTCACCGTCAGGTGCGGGAAACGGTGCCCAGTTCGTGCCTTTTTCGGTGGTGATCTGCTTTTTGTCAGTACCATCATGATTGATGGTATAGATTGTCATTGGCATCCCGCGCTGGCCCTGCGATGAAATATCCCAGGAGCGAAACAGAACAGTTTCGGAATCCGGCATGTAGAATGCCCCGCCTTCCTGCTCACCTTTGGTGAATGTGATTTGCTGCTCCTCACCCGCACCATCTGCAGGCATACGCCAGAGGTCGATTTCTCCATCTATCTGCCGGCTCCACAAGATCCACTTGCCATCCGGAGAAACTCCGACTTCGGCATCATAGACCAGGTTATTGGTCAGACGTTTGACATCGCTGCCATCGAGCGCTGAGCTATAAAGCTCCGCGCCTTGCGGATAGTCGTTAGGGTCTGAATACCCGCCCATAGGCAAGTCAGTCAAATCCCGGGTTGAGGTCCAGATCAACCGTTTACCATCCGGATAGAAGTGCGAACAGGCATCCTCACCCTTGCCGTTGATCTTGACCATCTCACCATCATCGACACGCATGGTGTAAACGTAGTGCGTCTCGTCGCCTTCGAGCTTGGCGTTGCCGATCAATGTCTTACCATCTGGTGCAAAATAAAACTCAGCACCCGCACCCTCGTGGGGGATTCGGCGGACATCCAGTTCCTGGGCCTGCGCGCCGGAAATCCCGACGAATAGGCCCAGCGCAGCAACAAACCAACTGGCTGATTTACTTTTTCTCATTTCCATATTCCTTGTTCAGGCCCGACCACTCAGAAAATGTACTTGAGCCGGGCACTAACGGTACGGCCAGGTTGAGTAAACGGGGTCACGTCACGTCCGTTATCCGGAATACCGGCAACCGAGGAGTACTCAATGTATTCTTTGTCAAACAAATTAATTATGCCGGCACTTAGCATTAATCGACTGCTGAATTCATAACGTGCAAAAAGGTCGACGGTCACGTAGCCATCCGTTGTGACTGCTCCTTCCGGAACCTTGTTCATGTCATCAGTCCATTTCAGCATGGCATCCAGGGAGAAACTACCACGGTAGTAATTCATACCTAGCGTACCGTTAAAAGGCTGTATGGTTCTTAACTGCTCACCGGTGGTTTTATCTTCGCTGTCCATATATTCACCATTCAGGAACATGGAAACATTTCTGCCCAGGTAATAATCAAAGCGAAACTCCGCACCGGAAATTCTGGCTGAATCTATGTTCTGGTACTGGAAAACATCCGTAACCAGGGGAAATCCAAAATAATCACCATCAACGGATCCGAGATATGCAACCTCGATAAAGTTGTCGTAATCGTTGTAATAGGCAGAAATATTGTATGAAAAGTTACCGATGTCGCCACGTATGCCAATCTCGTAGGAGTCACTTTCTTCAGGAACCAGGTCTGAGGCAGGAAGAATCCGGATACCAAAACAGGTAAAGATGGAAAAGTCGCAGAAAGCTACATGATCAAAGTAGAAATACGCGAGGTCATAAGGTGGCACTTTGAAACCCTGGGAGTATTGGAAGTACGCACTGAAGTTGTCAGTGAACTTGTAAATGGTTCCAAGACGCCAGGAAAGATTGTTATCAGAAATTTTTTCCGGCGCAAATTCTTCGCCTGGATTGACATTCTCGTAACCCTCGTCTGCTTTTGGAGTCATCTTGTAATAGTCGTACCGCACACCTGGGATTAACGACCATTTATCGGTCAACTGGATCGTGTCTTGCAGATAGATACCAAATCGATCGGTGGTATTTTTCGGAAATGGCGCGGACAGATCATCTATTAATACGTTTCCGTCTTTATCGGTACGGGTTTCCGAACGCGGCCGGCGTGAGTCCGTTGTGTCCCAATCAAAACCATAGCTCAGTTGGTGATTATCCTCTTGCCCGAGCAACTTGCTGGCTGACGCGCTTAAGCCCCAGGTTTCCTGCTCAAACAGGTCACTCTTAAGTATTTCACGAGGACCATTTCCCGGGGCTTCGTGGTTTAAGAGGTCTTCGTCAGTTTGCTCGCTTTTGTTCAGGTAAAGATTGACATCGAGATTGTCCATAAATGCCCATTTGGAGTCCCCGTCCTGGTAACGAACTTTGTAAGCATTGTTCTGTTTCTCGTTGTAGCTTTCCGCAAAGTTAATCTTGTAAGCAGGCCCCAGTCCAAGCCAGCCGTCCTCATTTTCACCGCTATTGGGCCCTTCAACTTCCTGAAGATAGTAATCAATGGAAAACGTCAATTTTTTGTCGTTATCAATGATGTAATCAGTTTTGGCCAGTACGCTGTTTGAACTGACATCAGTGTTTGCACGCGTTTCGTCATAATTCTGTGTTTCATGACCATCACGGTATTTGTAGTTGAGCAGGGTTTCCCATTTACCCGTTCTGAAAGCCATCATGATACCAGCACTCCATATATCGGCCCTGCCGTCATAATCGCCATTGACTGAAAAGAAAGTATTGATGCCAGTTCCGGTACCCAACACGTCTGCCGCATCCTTGGTTGAAAAGGCAACGATACCGCCCATGGCGTCAGCACCATACAGCGAAGATGCAGCACCCTTGGCGACTTCGACCTGCTTGACGGTTTCCATGTCGATGAAGCCGCGACCAACGACATCGTTGAGGCCATCAGCACCATAGCCTTCATTCATACGCATGCCATCTTTAATCATCATGACGCGATCTGCGCCCATGCCACGAACAACGAAATTCTGCGCTGTTCCATTTGATCCGGTGATATCAACGCCAGGCTCATATCTGAACAGTTGCGACATATCAGTGACCATCTGTCCATCGATGTCCTCGGCGGTCATTACTGATACGGAGCCTGCGATATCATCAAGACTCTGCTCGATTCTGCCACCTACGACAACAACCGTATCCAATTCAACTGCTTCCCCTTCAGTCTCCTCATCGGTTTCATTGTTATCCTGTGCCATTACCACTGACGAACTCATTGCAAGTAACACCGTGGCCAAACTTGTTATAAATTGTGTTTTCATTAATTTAAGCCTCATGATTTGCTTCTCTTATTGTGCGGTTCATTCACTGTATACGCATTTGTTACCCATGCGTTTCTTGATGGTCTTCATTTGGAATTCCAATTCCCTCGTTTCACAGATGAACATTTCGGGCACCTGCTTAACCAGCAAAATGTAATCACCCGTGGAAAGGTCCTCGTCCGTCCATGACGGTGCTTTGTTATCCTCGACAGCAATGGGGTTGATAACAGCAATTCTCAATTCAGGCATGCGAAGCTTCAACCTTTCCACGGTGCCGAGGTGGGAAGCTGAATGAAAGTTACCATCCAGATGTAGAACTTTGCGACCGGGATTGTCCTGCAGATGCATCGCGATGGACTCAGCCATGGTGTCGTCACGTAATACCTGGCTGGAGAAACTCTTCATTATCATGGCTTGCATGATTTTTGCCATATCTCCACCGGCACCCATTTTGGCACCCGAGTCATGCTCTTTTTTGCCGCTATCGGCAGCGGTCATATGTTCTTTTTTATCGCCACCGGCTTTATCAGCCATGTGATCTTTCTTGCCGGCCATTAAAGCTACCGTGTCGTCTGTTTTACCACTGTCAGTGTGAGCAGCGTGACTTGCCGTATAGGCATCGATAGCAGCGCAGTTTTCACTCTTGCCGGTATCGTCCGGATCCTTTTTATTGGGACCATGTGTGGAACTGTTCTCAATAAATGATCTGTATTTATCCAGGTAAGCACCCTCTTCGATATGCAGTTCTTTTGCCACCCACAGACGATCCGGCATGGGCATTTTCTCAATGAACTCCGGTCCCTCCTTTGACATGCAGATCACCGCCTGCTTAGGTGCATTTGAAGCCACAACAGGCAGACTATTGTCCTTGGCGAACTCAACCAGGGGTCGATAGCTTTGCTCGTAGTTGGGCCATCCGCGCCCGTCCTCCTGCAACACTTTCTCGCCGATTTTGCCTGCAAGGTATAAGTCAACCAACTCTTGTGTATCCCGCTCAAACTGCTCAAGACTGAGTGTCATATTCAAATTTCTTTGCTGTAGGGCCGCGAAAATCTGCATTTGCTTCAGGTGAATTCCGGAATGACCATGAAATTCACCGAAGAAAACCACATCGAACTGGCTCAGATCATCTGCGACCTGTTCCAGTGATTTCACACTGCCATCTTCACTCCTTATCCAAACCGTATCATACAGATCGGTCAATGGTGCAATTGCCCCGACCTTTGATTGATCACTTAACGCCGTGCCCGAAAAGACAGTAAGAGTGGCAATGATTGTTGCCACAGCTATCATACGCAGCCTATTCATGATTGATTTAACTCCTGAGTTCAAATAATTGTTGTTCTGACTGGAAAATTCCGTTTTGGCGGAAATTGCGAATTCTACCTGAAATACAATAAAAACGGGTATTTGTTAGTACTACCCAGGTAAGCGGCCCAGTAAGTAGCATATGCCAAAGCCCCGCATAATATTGATGATCATGATTACTGTATCTGGCCCGTCATAATCGTGATGGGTGTAGGTCAGTCGCACGAAACTGCTGGCTATTACATACAATACCCACAAGCTGCCCCAAAGTTGTCATAATTGCCGACTGCTAAATGTTAATTCTCTACCAGCATGCCAAACATGAGCCAATATATAGGTACATTTTATGAAAAAATTTCTGACCTGCCTTGTCTTACTCGCCTCAAGCAGTTCTATTCATGCGCAGGATGTTGTCTTTCACCATGAGTTAACAGTGAACATTGACCCTGCCACTTCACAGCTTGAAGTCAATGACACCATTACTTTTCCTGAGTCCGCAGATGTGTCCGGCCTGACATTCAGTCTGCATGAGGGTTTATCCCCGCAGAGTCTCACCGATGGGGTCAGCATTGAGCAGACTACTGATGAGGCAGGAGCGACAGACAAGGGAATGGACCAGGAAGACTACACCTCAGTCATTAACAGCAGTCATTACCGAATCCTGACCCACAAAGGAGCCAGCCTGAAATCACTGACCCTGTCGTATGCAGGCAAAATCAATCATCCGGTTAAACAAGCCAACCAGGAATACGCCCGCGGTTTCAGCCAGTCACCCGGTCTGATTGATCCCCAGGGGGTCTACCTGTCCGGTTCCACCAACTGGATACCCTCGTTTGATGAAGAGTATCTCACTTACAAGTTGACGGTGGAGTCGCCTGCAGGTTGGCGAAGTGTCAGTCAGGGCAAACGTGCGGGCTTTGCAGACCTGCCAGAATTCCGGACGGATGTATGGGAAGTCGATACACCCACTGAAGAGGTATTTGTTATCGCTGCCGCGTTCACCGAGTACGAGTACGCGATGGGCAATGTCAAAGCCATGGCTTTCTTACGTGAAAAGGATGATGCCTTGGCCAACAAGTACCTGGAGACAACCGCCCAGTATATGGAGATGTACCGGGGGTTGGTCGGACCTTATCCCTATTCCAAGTTCGCACTGGTGGAGAACTTCTGGGAAACGGGTTATGGCATGCCTTCTTTCACATTGCTTGGCCCGCAGATCATCCGTTTTCCATTTATCCTGCACTCATCCTACCCCCACGAATTACTGCATAACTGGTGGGGCAACGGCGTATTTGTGGATTTTGAAACCGGTAACTGGTGCGAAGGCCTGACGGCTTATATGGCCGATCACCTGATTGCGGAACAACGTGGTACGGGTGCCGATTACCGCCGCGGCACTTTGCAGGGTTACACGGATTATGTAACCGCTGAAAATGAGTTTCCCCTGAAGGATTTCCGCTCCCGCACCAATGCCTCATCTTCATCCATCGGCTACGGCAAAACCGCGATGATGTGGGACATGCTCCGCGCACGGGTGGGTGACGAGAACTTTACCCGCGCCTTTCAGAAATTTTACCGTGAAAACAAGTTTAAACGAGCCGGTTTCAAAGACATACAGTTGGCTTTCGAAGAGGTATCAGGTGAACAACTGGGGTCGTTTTTTGATCAGTGGGTTGAGCAGGCCGGCGCTCCGGAATTAACCATTGGCAACGTCCAACTGACGGAAACAGACGGTGTTAAGACCCTTGAACTGGAACTGGCCCAGGTTCAGGACGGTGACGCCTACAACCTCATGGTGCCGGTGGTTGTTTATAGCGCTGACAAGGTCGAGCGCGAAGTGGTCGAAATGAGTTCAAAAACGCAGAGTTACTCATTTGTGCTGGACTGTGATCCATTGCGGATCGAGATTGACCCTCAATTTAACCTGATGCGTCGTCTCGACTACCGCGAGATACCACCGTCACTATCCAAGATGTTTGGTGCAGAAAAAACCCTGATGCTGTTGCCTTCAAAAGCCAATGAAGAGGAGTTGGCAATGTATGAAAGCTTGTCGACAATCTGGAAAGGTGAACGAGGCGATGAATTTCAGATAAAACTGGATTCTGATATCAAGGAACTGCCTTCCGACCGAAGCATCTGGGTGCTGGGCTGGAACAATCTGTGGCAACCGGCAATCGAGACCGCACTCAAATCTTATGATGCCGAAATCAGCTCATCATCCGTGCGCCTCGGAACTGCATCCCATGACCCTGTTGAAAACAGCATTGTCATTGCCTTGCGCCACCCGGGTAACACCGACCTGGCCTTGAGCTTGCTAACAGCACATGATGCCGAGGCGGTGGCGGGACTGGCTCGTAAGCTGCCCCACTATGGTAAGTATTCTTACCTCGGATTCAGCGGCACCGAGCCCACAAACTCTGCAAAAGGCCAATGGCCCGCAGTCAACTCACCGCTGGCAGCCGATCTTGCGGAATACACTCAAGCGCTTCCACAACTTGAGAAACGACCCGCACTTGCCATGCTGATACCGGTATTCAATGCGGCAAGGATGGAAAAAGATGTACTGACACTGGCCGATGAGGCCATGCAGGGCCGTGGAATCGGCACATCCGGTCTTGATGATGCAGCAGAATATATCGCAGGCCAGTTTCACCAAGCCGGTCTTGAGCCTGCGGGTGAGGACGGTAGTTATTTTCAATCATTTAGTGTACCCGGTGAAAATGGTAAAGAGGTCACAGTACGTAACGTGCTGGCTGTCATTCCAGGCACTAATGCGAACTGGAAAGATGAATCAGTGGTGCTCAGCGCACACTATGATCACCTCGGCCTGGGTTGGCCCGATGCCAAGGCCGGTAACGAGGGCAAGATTCACTACGGCGCAGACGACAACGCAAGCGGTGTTGCGGTGATGCTGGAACTGGCACGCAACCTGGGCAAATCCATGCAGCCGGCCAGGTCGGTTGTGTTTGCAGCCTTCGCTGCTGAAGAAGCCGGTTTGTTGGGTGCCAGGCACTATGTAAAAAATATGCAACGCTACCCGGCAGACAAGGTGATAGGCAATCTGAATGTTGATACGGTTGGCCGTCTCGGTGACAACAAGCTACTGGTGCTTGGCAGCACTTCGGCCCGTGAATGGAAATTTATCTTCATGGGTGCCAGTTTTGTAACCGGTGTGCAAACTGAAATGCCAACCCAGGACATTGATTCCAGCGACCAGGTTGCATTTATCGAGGCCGGAGTGCCTGCGGTACAATTCTTCTCGGGGGCCAGCCCTGATTATCACAAACCGACCGACACGGCAGACAAGCTGGATATCAACGGCCTGGTCAAAGTCGCATCAATTGTCCGTGAAGGTGTTGAATACCTGGCGGAAAGACCTGAGCCCATGGCTTTCACAGGCAGCACTGAAAAACCAGCCGACACCACAGCTGGCAGTGATGAGCGCCGCGCCAGTACCGGCCTGATGCCCGATTTTGCATTCAGTGGCAAAGGCGTATCAATTGGTGCTGTCGGTGATGACACACCGGCAAAAAATGCAGGTTTGCACAATGGTGACATCATCACGGCAATCAATGGCACCGAGGTTGCGGACTTGCGCAGCTATTCCAATATGCTCAAACAATTTGCACCCGGTGATGCGATAGAAGTGACTTATACCAGGGACGGGACGGAGCAAACAACCAGCCTGACCCTGAAGGCACGTTAGGTTATTCTTGCCGGTTCTCACAATGTTTAGGAATAAACTCTGGTTACCCGCTCTTATACTCATGGCTGCCGCTGTTGTCATGCTATTGCTGTTTGGCCTCAACCCTGATGTTGTTGAGAAAGAAGCAAGCGTCGCCCAGACACCTGTCGAGGTGATGGTGCTTGAGGCCGGCAACAGGCAGTTCATGATTGAATCCCAGGGCACCGTCACCGCGCAGGATACAACCAACCTCGTGGCCGAAGTCT
>CBDTVF010000096.1:0-9389 GCA_965363775.1 uncultured Gammaproteobacteria bacterium | reverse complement strand
ATTAGTGTGAAGTGGATGAGTCGGGCAAATTTATCCCGGTTCAGTTGGTAATCAAAAGGGACAACTGAAGACAATGGCAAGCGGAAACGAGGTTGTAAGTACAGGAAAAGGTCTAGTGGTACCCTTCCTGGCACTATTACTGTTCTGGATAATTCTGAATGGTTCGGTGGCGGCCGATACCCTGATAGTGGGTGTTGTGGTGGCATTTCTGATTACCCTGTTCTTTAGGCAGGGCATGGCATGTTTTGCTGAATTGCGGCTCACTCCCCGTGCTTTGATAGCGACAGTTCAGTTTGTCATTTTCTTTTTTAAGGAAATGGTCCTGTCGAATTTCAAGTTGGCTTTTATTGTTCTCACCCCCACGCTGCCCATTAACCCCGGCATCGTCAAGGTGAGGACAAAGCTGAAGAGCCCGATGGCCCGCTTACTACTGGCCAACTCCATCACACTGACCCCCGGCACGCTCACCATCGAGCTCGAGGGTGAATGGCTTTATGTTCATTGGGTGACAGTTGAGTCGGCCGATATCGAGGTGGCTACGCAAAGCATTGTGGCGGGCTTCGAGCGCTACCTGGAGGTGATGTATGGTTAATGTATTCATCTGGCTGGCGGCCAGCCTCACCGGTGCAGCTTTCCTGCTGGCGATGTACCGTTTTGTCAAGGGACCATCACCAGCGGATCGAGTTGTTGCTTTTGATGTGATGACCATCGTCGCAATCACCGGTATCGTCCTGATCGCACTGGTCGAAGGTCGGGGTATTTATCTTGATGTGGCGCTGATCTATGCGCTGCTTTCCTTCCTCGGTGTGATCGTGATTGCCCGTTATCTGGAGGGTGGATTCTGATGAACGGTTTACTCGAAATTGTGGGCGGAGTGCTATTGGTTACAGGTACTGCGTTCCTGCTCTTCGGCGGTATCGGTCTGGTGCGGATGCCGGATGTATTCAATCGCATCCAGGCTGGCACCAAGGCAACTACGCTGGGTACGTTACTGAGTCTTGTCGGCGTCGCCTGCATGCGGCCTGAGTGGGGTGCGAAACTGCTGGTGATCGGCTTGTTCCTGCTATTCACCAATCCGCTTTCCTCCCAGGTTCTGGCGCGTGCCGCACACCGTATACGTGCACGAAAATCGAAAGCGACCTCAGTCGATCAGCTGTTTGAAGACCAGGAGAAAGAGTCATGAATACTTTGTTACTGGGAATGAGTTTGGTTCTGGCAGTCGCGATGATCGTTGTCGCGCTGGTGGCGATCAGCGGAAGGCGGCTGTCGATAGTGATATTGTCCGGCGGCCTCGTAAGCCTGATCGCCTCGGTGCTGTTCCTGCTGCTCGCTGCGCCGGATGTGGCAATGACGGAAGCTGCTATTGGCAGTGGATTGACCACCTTTCTGTTCTTCTTCGTACTCGGCCGCGTGAGGGGGAATAAGTAATGATTAAACGATTCACGGTTCTACTACTTCTGACCGGCCTGGCGGCGATATTTATCAGCCTTGCATTGGGATATGTTCCGGACAGCAGCCTCAATCAAAGTGCACGTTACTATGCTGAAAACACGGTATCTGATACGGGTTCCGCCAATATCGTTTCGGCCATTATCGTGACCTATCGTGGCCTCGATACGCTGGGTGAAGTAACGGTGCTGTTCCTGACTGCGGCGATCGTCGGGCTGGTACTGAAGCGGGGCGCGACAGCGGGCGAGGGCAAGCCGGTGCGTCCATCCGGCGAGTTGCTATCGACCGGTAGCGGTCTTCTGCTTCCACTGATCATGTTGCTGGGTGTATACGTGTTCGTCAATGGTCACCTGACCCCGGGTGGTGGCTTCCAGGGCGGAGCGATTCTGGCTTCCGGCATTATGCTGATGCTACTCACCGATCCGATGAAGCACTTCAGTCACCGTCTGATCGGGCTGATTGAGTCATTTTCCGGCTTGGCTTTCATCCTGACAGGTGTTCTGGGTATGTTGCTTGCTGCGGGGTTCCTTGACAACAAATTGCTGCCGTTGGGTACGCTGGGCGATTTAATCTCTGCGGGCACAATACCACTGGTTTACTCACTTATCGGTCTGAAGGTCGGCGCCGAGTTCTCCTCTATGCTGGTCAACCTGTCAGAAACGGAGGGGTCATGATTGCTTCCATTGCCATTTCCACCGGGTTTGTGCTGATCCTGATCGGCCTCTACGGTGCGCTAACCAACCGCAACATGCTGCGTATGATTGTGGCTTTTACAGTGGCTAATACAGGTGTCAACCTGGTGCTGGTCGCGGTCGGCCATATGTTCGGCCGTACTGCGCCAATCCTGGACTCTGTCGTTCCGGTTGCGGATGCCGCTTCGCGGATTATTGATCCGATCCCGCAAGCATTGGTGCTGACAGCCATTGTCATCGGCGTGGGCATTACCGCCCTGATGCTGGCTTATGTGTACCGGCTCCACCAGATGAAGCACTCACTTGATATCGCAAAATATACGGAATTGAAATGGTAAGCGCTGTCTATATTATTGTTGCCGGTTTAGGAACAGCATTCCTGCTGGGATTGCTGAATAGTGAGTCGCGCAAAATCGCCTATGGACTGACTCTGGCAGCCCTGTTTTTCATGAGTTGGGTGGCCGCAAGCTGGGTTTGGTCATTTGCAGTCGACGGTACTTCGACTTTCGATATCTACATGGCCGGTTACGCGCCTCCGTTCGCGATCAACCTGCGCATGGGACTGACAGAAGCGACGTTGAGTTTACTGGTGTGTGTGTCAGGCCTGCTCTCAGCCATCTACATGCAACGATCGCTGCTGAGGCTCGGTCGCCCGGCCATGGCGGTGTTACTGGTCCTTATCATGGCCCTGTGCGGCCTCATTCTGACGCGGGATATATTTAACCTGTTCGTGTTTCTCGAACTCACGGTTATCTCAACTGCCGGCCTGGTCCTCCTGTCGGAAAATGACTACGCGGTTGCTGCAGGGTTTAAGTACCTCATCGTTTCCCAGGTGATTACGATTTTGCTGCTGATCGGCATCATTTTTGCCTATCATGCGACCGGCACCTTGAACATTGACGGCATGTCTGATGCGGCACTGGTCACTCTGAAAGGTGGTTCGCTGGCAATGTTTCTGATCTTTATCGCGCTGGTAGCGGAGCTCAAACCGTTTCCTGCCAACGGCTGGGCACTTGATATCTATGAGTCTGCGCACCCGGGTTTCTCTGCGATTTTCTCGGCCGCGATGGCAGG
Source organism: uncultured Gammaproteobacteria bacterium (assembly GCA_965363775.1). Taxonomy (GTDB): domain Bacteria; phylum Pseudomonadota; class Gammaproteobacteria; order Xanthomonadales; family SZUA-36; genus SZUA-36. The sequence continues at coordinate 6,174 of CBDTVF010000096.1, read as the reverse complement.
ATCCACGGTGTTGTTCGTGGTTGACAAGCTGTTACTCATCGGCGGCCCCGCCTGGTATCCGGTGACGGTAGCCATTGGCATCATCAGTTTCGTGGCGGCTAACTTGTTAGCCCTGCCGCAGACCAACGACCGGCGTTTGCTGGGGTACTCCTCGGTCGCCCAGGTTGGCCTGATGATGGCGGTCGTGGGTCTGCAGGATATCCTGGGCGAACAATACATGTTTATCGCTGGTGGTCTTCTGATCTCCCACGCGGTTGCCAAGGCCGGGCTCTATTGGCTGTCCGGCATGATTGAGAGTCGTGAGTTGAGCGCCTGGGCGACTTTACGAAACCATCCCGTGCTGGTGCTTGCATTCCTGACCTTCGTGGCCATGCTGATCGGTTTGCCACCATTCCCCGGTTTCTATGCCAAGTGGGAACTGGTTCATGTTCTTGCCAACGAGGGCAGGCTGGTTTTACTGGGTTTGATCCTGTTTGGAGCACTGGTTGAGGCCGGATACCTGTTCCGCTGGTTCGGTTACATCATTAAGCGTGAACCGGGCGAAGCAGGCGCTCGCCTGCCACGGCATCAGCTGGTAGTTGTGGTTGTCTCGATGCTGGCCGGTTGGTTGCTGGGATACCTCTGGGGTGACCTGTCTGCCCAGCTGAACCTGTTGCATAGTGTGCCGCTGTTGTTTGCCCTGGCTTTCCTGTTAATCGATTGGCTACCGGCACGGATCAAGAACATCGTGGCAATTGCCGGACTGCTGGGCTGGTTCGCAGTCTGCTATCCTGCATATGATCCACTGCAAACCATTTTTGGCGGGGTCATGCTGGTGGGTGGAGCAATCATCCTGCTCGCCAGTTTTTACAACCATGGACGTCGGCCCGGCTTCTACCCATCCGCGATGCTGATGTACGCAGGGCTGGCCATGTTGATTGTGGCGAAGGACACTTTCAACTTTTTTGCAGCCTGGGAGTTCCTGACGGTCGGTTCCTATCTGTTGATCATGCGTGGTAAGAAATCCGAACCGCACGCCCTCTCCTACATCCTGTTCTCGTTGGGCGGTGCCTTCCTTATCCTGGCCGCATTCGCGCTGGCCGGGCAGGGGCAGAGCCCGATACCGCTGACAGCACTTGCCGATGTCCCGGCAGCGTTGGCTCCCTGGATATTTATCCTGTTGGCTGTCGGCTTTATGACCAAGACCGCCTCCGTCGGCCTGCACATCTGGCTGCCGGGCGCACATGCCGAAGCTGAGACCGATGTTTCACCGATGGTATCCGGTATCCTGCTCAAAGCGGGCTTGTTTGGCCTGTTCATGTTATTGATCAATATGGGCAAACAGCAGCTATACGGTATCGAACTTACACATGTCATGTTGTGGATCGGTGCGCTGTCGGCTTTTGTCGGCAATCTGATGGCTATTTTCCAGGAAGATGCCAAGCGCCTGCTGGCCTATTCATCCATTGGACAAATGGGTTATGCCCTGTTCGGCCTGGCCATGATGAACCACCTGGGCTGGTTGCTGGCGCTGATGTTTGTTATCAACCATTACATCTACAAATCCATGCTGTTTCTGTCCGTCGGCGGCGTCGCCAAGCGCACGGGAACCCGTGAGATGTATCGCATGGGCGGTCTGATCGCCATGATGCCGCTAACATTCATAGCGGTCCTGGTCGGCATCATCGCGCTTTCCGGTCTGCCGCCGCTTTCGGGTTTCGGTGGACGTTGGATTATGTATAACGCGTTGATGACCGTGGAGCACCGTTTACCGATGGTTATCATTTTCCTCTCTGGTCCAATTGCATTCCTTTACCTGTTCCGCCTGATTTACACGGTATTCCTTGGCCAGTTGAAAGACGAACACCGGCAACTGAAAGAAGCGCCTTTCTGGATCGTGTTGCCACAGATGATCTACGTGGTCTTCCTGCTGGGTTTTGCTCTTGTTCCCGGTCTTGCCCTGAGAAAGGTTGACCATTTCATCGGCCAGTTTTTCGACACCGGCGGCTTGCACTGGGGCGCCGGCCAGGCTATCAGCAGTAATTTCGGTTACTGGAACCCGATTTCGATCATGATCATAGTCGGGGTGATATTCATGACACTGCTGGGCTGGTTGTTGTTGGTCAACCGCAAGGCCCAGAAGGTCAAGCAGTTCAATATCGTGTATTCCGCCGAACGGCCGTTTCGGCCTGAAACCACACATTATTCCTGGAATTTCTTTGCCCCTTACCGCAAGGCGATGGGTGTTTTCACGCAGCCACTGGTCACGCGCTTCTGGGATTCGATGGTTGACCTGTTACACAGTGGCGCTGACGTTACGCGGCGGATGTATACCGGTAACGGGCAGACTTATGCGATTCATTTCCTGGCCTTCGTGGTCGTTGTTTACCTGCTGAGAATGGGGGCGTAGCTATGCAATTCGAATGGATTCAAATTCCCTATTCGCTTCTGACACTTTTTATCGTGGTCAACTATGGTTTTCTGATGACTGCATTTATTCAAAAGATCGCAGCCCGGGTCGGACGGCGTCATGGTATACCCATCTGGCAGAACTATGTTGATATGTTCAAGAACTATGGGTTGCGAACATCGATTACCCACGGCGTGATGTTTTATCTGGGTCCGGTATTCCGGCTCACGGGTGGCGTGGGTTTGCTGTTATTTGTGCCTACGATCTACGGTTCGGTGATGTTTTCCAATCTATCATTTGCTGGCGACCTGATTCTTGCCCTCTACTTCGTGTTTTTTGGAACCCTGGGTATGGCGCTGGGTGCCGGTGAGAGCGGACACCCCTATAGCGCGATTGGTATCTCACGGGGCCTGTCGCAGGTCACCACCGCTGAACTGCCCTTTGCGCTGGCGGTTTTTTCAGTGGCGCTGCAGTACCAGACCCTTTCGGTGACCGATATTGTGGCGGCACAGCAGAGTGGCGTGATGAGCTGGACCCTGTTTACAAACCCGTTTGCGGTTGCAGCGGCAATGCTATCTTTCCTGGGTTCCATGATGCGCTCACCGTTCGATGTGGTGCTGGCGCCGCAAGAAATCCCGATCGGACCACCGACCGAATACCATTCGTCCTTCCTCGCCATGATGCAGACCAACCGGGCTATCTTCCCGATTGCCAAGATCGTGATTTACATGAACCTGTTTTTCGGTGGTGCTTCAAACTGGCCGGTATTTTTCCTGAAGGTATTTCTGATCTATATGTTCTCGGCGTTTGTCGGTGTGGTTTTCCCGCGCTTCCGGGTTGAACAGTCGATTCGCTGGTTCCTGATCTGGGCGCTGCCGCTGGGCATCCTGGCACTTGTTTTGGTGTAAATGAATATGAAAGAAGAACTAAAAATACGTACGGTGACAGGCCCGGATGGCGTCAAGTTCGAGGTCGATCCGCTGCGGGACTATTACTGTGAAGCCGCACCAACGGTACAACCGGCCGCCTATACGAAGATTATTGAGAAATTCTTCAACTGGGCGCGTTCGGAATCGCTTTGGATCCTCGGTTTTGGCACCGGCTGCGGCGCCATCGAGATGCGGCCGTTAATGACGCCACGTTACGATGCCTATCGCTTTGGTGTGCAGTGGCGTGCGACGCCGCGGCAGTCCAACCTGTTTATTATTTCCGGTTACCTCTCGACCAAGACGCTGAAGCGCGTGATCCGCTCTTACGAGCAGATGCCGAGCCCGAAATACGTGATGGGGCTGGGCTCATGCACTATCAATGGCGGTATGTACTGGGATTCATACAACACCATCAAGCAACTGGATCAATATATGCCGGTAGATACCTACGTGACAGGCTGTATGCCGCGCCCCGAGGCATTGCTGGCAGGCTTCGAAGCACTGAAGAAAACAATTCGCGCCGGCGAAGGTGAGGGTGCCAACCTTTACGCCGAAAATTTTGATTGGTACAAGGCTAACCAGAAATCCGTGATCAAGGACTGGGATATGCCGGAATACAACTGGTAAAAAACAATGCGAGAAATATATTCAAAATTAGACAAACTGTATTCATTGGGTGAACTGGATGAACGTCGGGATGACCTGGCCTTTGTTAGCATTCCAGCGGACAAATTGCACCCCCTGCTGCGTCATCTCCGCGACCAGGAAGGTTTCGTTCACCTGGTTTTGCTGACTGCAGTGGACTGGCTTGAAGAAGGGCTCTTTCAGCTGACTTACCTGCTGTGTAACCGTGAACAGGCCATTGATCTGGGTGTCAGGGTAATGATATCCAGGGAAGATGCCAGCATGGAGAGTATTCACGACATCTGGCCTACGGCGGCCACCTATCAGCGTGAGTTGAGGGAGATGTTCGGCATCGATTTCCCCGGAAGCCCACGACTGAACGAGGACTTTATCCTCGAAGGCTGGTGCGACATTCCACCCTATCGGCGTGATTTCGATACCAAGAAATATTCTGAACAGTTTTACAAAAATCGACCGGGACGCGAAACCCACGACCCGGCCCAATACATGAAAGATCAACTTTACCCGGACGGTGAATGATATGACCTACCAACCGGATCGCAGCCAGTACCCCGAAATGAAACCCGACGGCACACTGGATATCGACCTGACATCGGGTAAGTACCTGAAATTATGGCAGGGACCGCAACACCCGGGCATCACCGGCAATATGTCGGTCGAGCTTACGATCTGCGGCGACGAGGTTGTTGAAGGCATTACACATGTTGGTTATCTGCACCGTGGCTTTGAGAAATTGATGGAAAGGCGGACGTTTATCCAGTGTTTCCCTATCGTCTGTCGCATCTGTGTGCCGGAGCCCGATTTCAACGAATACTGCTACGCTGCTGCGATCGAGGAGCTGGCCGGTATCAAGGTGCCGGAGAGGGCCGACTGGATTCGCACACTGATCCTGGAAATGGGTCGCATCAACAGTTACATGATGTTCCTGGGTGGTCAGGCCGGGGCTTTTGGCCTGGGAGTTATCGGACAGTGGTCGACCTATGTTCGTGACCTGATGCTGGATCGCTTTGAAGAACTGACAGGCGCGCGCATCTATCATATGTTTATCCTACCCGGTGGTGTGCGTGATGATCTGCCCGAAGGTTTCGGCAAGCGCATGGAAGAGACCTTGCAAGAGATTGAGAGCACCCTCAAGGACATCAGGGACGTGATGTTCCACAATGCCGTGTTCAAGAAACGTACGGTCGGGCTGGGTTACATTGATCCATCATGGATTGAGCCATATGGCGTAACCGGTCCCACGGCCCGTGCCGCCGGCGTACCGCTGGATGTGCGCAGCAACCAGCCATACCTCGTTTATCCGCAACTGGACTTTGAACCGGTCACGGGCAATGACTCTGATGTGTATACACGCGCCGATGTGCGTTTCCGTGACGTCACGATGTCCATCGACCTGGTACGCCAGATTCTGGCCCGTATGCCCGTTAATGGACCGGTGATGGCGGACATTCCAAACGTATTGCATTGGAAAATTCCGCGTGGTGAGACCTATATTCGCGGTGAGTGCTCACGCGGAGAATATGGCTATTACCTGGTGACTGACGGTAGCGGTTATCCACGCCGGGTCAACGTCCGGGGGCCATCCTATACCCATGCGATGAGCCTGCTGGAAAAAATGCTTGTGAATATTAATATTGCGGATGTTGCGGGGTTGATGGTTTCGCTGCATACCTACCCGCCGGAGATTGAAAGATGAGTGTACGCGACGTTATTTCCCCGTTTACCGCCTGGAAGAACGTTTTCCGGGACCCGGTGACGATCAAGGATCCGCTCAACGAGCGTCCCGGGGCACCGCGTTACCGGGGATTCCACCAGAATGACATGGACAAATGCATCGGCTGTGGCACCTGCGAGACGATTTGCCAGAATGCCGCCATCGACATGGTCCCGGTGGAAGGTCAGGAGACCAAAGATGGTGATTCCGGGTTACGTCCGCGCATCGACTACGGTCGCTGCTGCTGGTGTGCGCTGTGTGTTGATGTCTGCATGACCGGTTCGCTGACCATGTCCAACGAATACAAGTGGGTGGACAGTGACCCCGACGTGTTTCGCTTCATACCGGGGGCCGAGCCGAAAAGCTGGGATGATGCCGAGCTTGGTTACAGGCGTCCTGAAGAGCACAAGATAAAGTCGGGATTGCGCGTGAAGATGGGTGAAGCAGAGCCCGAAGCCCGTATTTGCAACTTCGACGAAATCGTCGATGGATATTCC
>CBDTVF010000095.1:0-9393 GCA_965363775.1 uncultured Gammaproteobacteria bacterium | reverse complement strand
CCACGGGTATAAAACCAACCCGACTTGTAAATCGTGGGTAACAAGTTACCCACCCTACGGGACCACAATTTGATTATCTGGTCGAAACCTGCCCTGCTATTGTAAGATACGCCAATGTGCGGAAAAGCGGCAATCTCACACCTTAAATGGAAAGACATCTATAACTGGGCCAGCAGCCTGACCCCACCTGAATCCCTGCCTGCAAATCCGGACAACCGAATAAACATATCCCCTTCCCGGCTACGTCGAAAATCCGAGCCTGACTCAATGGTCTGGGAAACCCTACCGGTCATCTACGCTGATGGAGCGACTGATCGCCCCGTTGAGGCCACCTGGCCATTCCTTCCCTACTGGTCAAGGGGACAGCTACCCCGCAACAAAGACAATAAGCTGATATCCACAGCCAACGCCCGACTGCGGCGTGAGGGACAACCCTTTGCACCCTCATATATGGGCGCGTGGGCCAAGGACTTCCGTGTACTGGTAGCCGTGTCGTGGTTTTACGAATTCGATAGCCGTGTCCATCCACAAATCCCTTATGCAGTTTTCCCACTGCACGCTTCATTCTGGCTTTTGGGTGGTTTAGCCAGTTGGTATACGACTAGCGACGGCACAAAGCGAATGAGCCTCAGCATTATCACCGTCGAACCCAACAAGGTGCTAAAGTCTGTTGGTCACCATCGGTCGCCAGCGATACTGCGAGACCCCGCTGAAGCTGAGACCTGGTTGAGAGCACCAAAACCCGAAGCGCTGGAACTACTACGCCCGTTTCCGGAAGAAAGCATGGGTGTAGAACCAGTGTCGATGGGTATCAAAATCCCCGGAAATGAAAATATTATACTCCCGGAATGTCTAGTCACTGATCAGTAGCAGTTTTCACCAACCCCAGGGTTTATCAGCCTTTTTATTAAATCCATACCTGGATATGGCATCCTCGCTTGGTTTGTAGGCAGTACCTGCTAACGCCGAACTCTCATCGCGGACCGGTCGGCCAATGTTTCGTTTCCAGTCCGCCGCTGGCTGACGTTTGTCATACTTGCGCGCAAGGTAGGCACTGAGGGTTGCTCCATTCGCCGTAGCAGGCCTGGAATGGTTCTCGTGTGTTTCATGGCCGTTACCGGGCCAACCCCAAGGAGTGTTCTGTGCCGCTGCGGGGTGGGTTTTGGCCAGGTTCGCCGGCGTTGCATGAGGTTGTGTTCCCCAGGCAGAAGATGCCGCTTTCAGACCCCTGCCCATTGTCTTTTGGTCAAGATGAGCGGTCGGGCCTACATGAGTATTCTGTTTGCCAAGCATGAAAGCCTTCCTGGCAACGAACACAATCAAATTCTTGAGCCCGATAATGACCAACGTCAGAAGAAAACTGGTAATCAATAATGTCGTATAAAACAGCATGGTATACCCTTGTCTTGCGACCCGGGTACAATATGGATCAAAACCGGAGCAACCAGCTATTGCTGATTACAGTCTGACGAATGTTCTCCCTGTCTGTTCCTGCCTGTGAATCCCATCTTATCGGTCAGGAATTGCCATACTGGCTTTACTGCTTTTTGCACCGGACGAACCTTGCCCGAGCCAAGCGTTTGCTGCTAACCCCTTAAAACTCTATAAACACAGATGAAAGCAGTCTTTGTACTCTCTAATTATAGTACAAATATTCGCTTTTGCATGCATTTGATATGCATTTTTTTAACAGGTTTCAAATAAGTATAAAATCAAAAATATTTTTCTTTTCTTTCAATATCTTTAATGAACTTCTTAAACTCATCTATCATGTTAGAATCAACGCCGCGGGCAAAATTGGTGTTGCTATGGCGACTCCAGATTGAACCATCCGGTGGACCTTGCGGATATTCACTTCCAGGGAACTCCCCCTCACTCCAGTGTGATCCATTGCGGATTCCAATCAGATACTGCTGACCATTAATCACGGCCATAATCCCACCACCGGATGCGCCGTCCGTCGAATCACAATCATCCAGTAACTGGCCTTTCCAGCTACCCCCGCCTAGATCATCATGAGCACTCTCGATAACCGTGCAATTCCTGCTTGCACTGATGACACCCTCGGATGAATCAAAAGCGATCAACCTGAGTTCACCACCAGACTGCTGAAAAGATTCCAACTGTATGGACGAAAAATCACGCAGGCTTGTCGCCTCACCCGGATTAAAATTTCGCCAGGGTCTGGGAACATATACAAAAGCCCAGTCACCTTCGCCGAAATCCACAGCTCCGGTTGCCATGGTGGGATCATAGCCCCCCATTCTTACATTGTTTAAATCAATTTTTGCCCGGTAACCGGACAACTCAGCCAGGGCCAGAAAATGAAACTCGCAATGTCTGAAGTGACGGTTTTTCTCAAGGTCATAAAACACATGGGCCGCGCTGGCAAGCACAACACCTTTAAGACCATCTGCAAATTCATGGGTATCAACAACCATGGCCGTGCCACGGTTTTTTCCATCGCACTTGACCGTTCCCGCATTCATACGTTGGTCAGCCAGGCCACGACCCTTTTTCCAACCACCCAAAACCCGTTCACGATTGTCTTCAACACCGTTTTCCGGGTTTCCATCGCCAAAAATATTGACCTGAACAGCTGTCATCATCTGCGCAAGCGCGGATATGGTTGTGAAGCTGATCATCAGACCAATCAGCACACGCATTAAGACATGACATGTAGTTTGCATAGTGAAGTGTCAATGTAATCCCGGCCAAGGGCACTGTCAAAAGGCATTTGGTAGTCTCCGGATGACTTTGGCTCGTAAAGCAGGGTGCCCGGTGTCATATTGACCCCTGTTTTGAGACAAACCGCATGGCAATGGGGTTAAGCTGGGATGCGGATGCCTGACAAAGGTGTAAAATCGTTTTCGTGAAACTGAGAACTATAATAAAAGACCGGCCAAACCTCTTTTGGGTCTTCCATCTGGGTGGTTGGGCGCTGTGGGGAATCTTTGCCAAGTACCTGTATACGGTAGCGATACTGGAGGAAACTGCTCCCCATTATGCCGCCTACGTTGCCCTCATCAGTTTCATCGGTATGCTCATTACACTGGCGCTTCGCTACCTGTACCATTTGCTGTGGAATCGTGCCATCTGGATTCAGGCCATCGGATTCATCGGAGGAAGTGTTCTGGCCGGCTATTTGTGGCTGGAGGCCCGTAGTTACATATATTATGGCTGGATAGAAAATGCCAAGGATATGGAAGCGTGGCTTGAGAAAATGGGCGACGCGGCAGCGATTTATTCCAAAGTATCGTATATGACGTCTTACACCACACCCATCATGGTGATGGCGATCTGGAGCGCATTATACTTTGCAATCAAGTCCTATCGAATATTCCAGGAAGTCCGTGAAAGTGCTCTGAAATCCGCCGCCATGGCCCATGAGGCCCAGCTGAAGATGCTGCGCTACCAGCTCAACCCACATTTTCTGTTCAATACACTCAATGCAATCTCAACCCTGATACTGGAACAAGACACTGATCTGGCCAACCGCATGGTCACCAGGCTTTCCAGCTTTCTGCGTTATTCACTGGATAACGATCCCATGCAAAAAATCACGCTGGAGCAGGAATTAAAGGCCTTACAACTTTATCTGGATATAGAAAAGGTACGATTCGAAGACCGGCTTTCGCTACAACTGAATATCGATGAAGAATCTAAAAATGCGCTTATCCCCAGTCTGCTGCTGCAACCATTAATTGAAAACGCCATCAAATATGGCATTGCCCGGGCGGAAGGCGGTGGACACCTGAATATTTCGGCAAAGGTATTTGCCGGCGATCTATTAATTGAAGTAAGTGACGACGGCCCCGGTTGCGAACTACTCAACAACAACATCCCAAACGCCAAAGGCGTGGGACTGCGGAATACGCGTGAACGTCTTGCCACACTCTACGGTTCGGAGCATTCAATTAAATTAAGTCAGACCCAACCCCATGGCCTGACCATCTGTATCCGGCTACCGTATTCACCGAAACACGGACCCGGCTGAGACGTTAAAGCCGGGTTTAATACGACAACCGGCATAAACCGGTTATTGCTGATTGCTTCGCATTTGTTGATGAAGACTGCGCTGGGCGTGTATATGGGTTTCCAGGCGACGGGCAAATTCAGGTTTTTGTTCAAGCCACATTATGCGGTTACCCGATGCCCTTAAGCGATACTCGTGGCGACCGTGATCTGCCTCATCAAACACACTCAAACTATCAATCAGCTCAATACGGCCAAATTTACGGTTGTAACGCTCTACCCAGATCGGCTGGGGTGAAAGTGGTGTATCCACCTGATTGATTTTCCCCAACATATGCAGCAAATCCGATTGTTGGAAAAACCGTTCGTCGATTTCACCAGGTGGATATTCATTACCAATCACCAGCAGTGGTATCCGCGCCCGGGCGCTGCCGCCATATCGTGTTGTTTCCGACTCGATCAAAGGCCGCATGTGCCGGTGATCGCCGGTGATCAGCAGTATGCCATTTTCAAAAAAACCGGTTTCAGTCAAAGTTTGGTAAAACCCGGTTAATTGCCGCAGGCTCCACTCCCAGACGGCTTGCCGGGTGTCGTCGCCATTTTCGGGGTGCGTATAAGGCAGGTGCGTACTTGTCGTGGCCATGGTCAGCAAAAAGGGTTGCTGAGCGGATGACAAGCGCTGAACTGTCAGCAGTGCTTCTTCATACAGCAGTGCATCCGATGGTGCATCCTGCACAATACGTGGCGCATCTTTCATCGCACCGACTTCGTCCCGACCACGACTGCGGTCAATATCCAGACCATCAAGAAAGTGATTCAGACCGATAAAACCAAGATCGGAGTTGGTCAGGAATTCCGTAAAATACCCATGCCTCTGATATTCAGCCATCACCGACGGCTGGATTGCAAACTCATCAAACATGTATGGGCTTGCGCTTGGATAATGTATGGGCGGATAGCCACCCAACAGGGCGATCATCCCACCCTCAGAAGCCTGGTGATTGGCAAAGAAGTTCCGAAACAGCATGCCCTCTTCTGCCAATTTATCAAACCCATCCATGAAACCGACAGCACCGGAAACCTTGGTTGAATTGATGGAGGACAGGGATTCAACAACCAGCAGAATAATGTCAGGCTTCGTCGCTGAAATCTCCACAGCATCATGTGCATGTGAGGCATAAAACTCAATCTGTTCTTCAGAATAGGATGTAACGACCGGTTGCGGCTTCATGATCCTCATCAGGTTAACCGGGCTTAGCATGGCATAGCGGGTCAATGGCAGTGGTGCATACAAGGAACAAAAACCGGCAATTGACAAAGCGATTACCAGCAACGCGATAAGCGTTCGCTTTACCGCAGGTGTGAAAAGGCCGTTGGTGAACAAGGCAAACAGTAGCAATACAATCGCGATGTAAGCCCTGATGTCAAAAAAGCTCAGAACCACACCTGGTTCCAACGCATAGCGGCCCATGTCAAACAAGGGCGCATGCTGATTCAAAGCCAGCAAAACAAAGCTGTCCACCAGATATGTCATCGACAGGAAAACAAGCAGTAGCCAAAGTGTGCTACGCAGTAGCTTCGAGCTGGAAAAACCGCGGAACAGAACAAGCAGCAAGAGCAAGGCTATAAAGAAGGCATCGAGACCGACAAGAAACAGGAATGCGCGCCAATCCACCATCATGCTGACCGTCAACATAGCCGCCTTGTAGATGGCCAGTGTCAGCACGAAAAACATCAGGCCAATTGGAAATCTTTTCCTGGTTTTCAAAGAACTCATTTAACCTGATTATATATGTAGTTCACCTAATTGATACTATACAGACGCATTAATTTTCTATCTGTGTCAGATATCACTGTTAGCTACATTCCTGCCATTGGTTATTGCAACGGCAATACCATGTCACCCTCCGCCAGACCGGAAACCACTTCCACCTGACCGTCCTGAACGAACTGCCCTATTCGCACGAACCTGCGATAGCTCTGTCCGTCCTGAAGCACCCAGACGAGATCCAACTGACCAATATGTACAACACGATCTGCAGGGATCAGTATTTGTTTCCCGGTACCGGCCGGAACCAGCAGACGGGCATACATGCCGGGCAACATGTTCTTATCAAAGGCGACACCCGCTTTTACAAGGAAACTACGCGATCCTGGTTCTGCCGCCGGAACACGCTCTTCGATGACAGCATCCACAACCTTGTCCAGGGACGGTATTTCCACCTGCAACGGCTGACCAACTTCCAGACCCAGAGCCAGGTGTTCACGCACTTGTGCCTCGACCCGCAAACTTAACGGGTTGTACAGTGCCAACAGTTTTGTCCCAGGCTGCGCGGTATCACCCGGCTCTGCAAAACGGTCAACGACACGTCCATTAAACGGTGCCACGATTTTTGTATAACTCAGGGCAGTACTTGCCTCTTCGAGCGCCTGGTCCGCACCACTCATATCCGCAAGCAGTGCCTCATGGTTGGCCTGTGCCTTGTCCAGGTCTGCGACCGACATCACACCGCCCGCCTGTAATTCCGTGACCCGGTCCAGGTTCTGTCTGGCTTCTTTCAGCCGCGCTGAAGTCGCCCTGATACGGGCTTCTGCCTGTTGTACCTGCGCCTTGATATCCGAGTTTTCCAGCTCAAGCAACAGATCACCTTTATTCACTGTATCACCGGCCCTAACACTGACGGTCAATATCCGTGCCATCAGCCTGGATGAAATCAGGGTTGCCTGGGTTGCTTCTACCGAAGCAGGCACTTTCTCAATGATGGTCACTTCCGATGCCATTACGGTGATCGGATCACCCGTGTTGGTCTGCTCAACAGTATTGATGCCCGGCGGTATTTTCTCGCCAAACAGACCCGCCATCCACGCAATCATCAATAACAAGGCAACAATGGCCAACAGAGATAATAGGATTTTTTTCATTTCTTGACTCCGGCTTTCTCGGGTCGGTCGAATACCAGCAGATACACCACTGGAACAACGATTAATGTAAATAACGTAGAGGCTATGATGCCAAACATGATAGCCAGTGCCAGACCACTGAATACCGGGTCCAGCGTGATGATCAGGTTACCCAGCAGTGTGGTTCCGGCAGTTAACAGAACCGGTCGCATTCTGACTGCACCGGCCTGCACCAAAGCCTCTTTCAATGCCAGACCCTGTGCCCGGGCCTGGTCAATAAACTCGACCAATATCAACGAATTTCGCACGACAATCCCTGCCAGGGCTATCATGCCTATCATGGCGGTCGCAGTGAACAAAACCGGCTCCGGCGCACCCGCTATTTCCCGCTCTCCAACCATGTTGAGTATCCAGAAGCCCGGGAATATGCCAATAATGGTCAGGGGAATGGCTGACATGATGATCAATGACAGTGTGGCTGATGCTGTTTGTATACGCAGTACGATAAAAATCGCAACCAGTGCAAAAACGAATGCCAGTCCCATGTCACGGAATACATCCAGTGTTATCTTCCATTCTCCTTCACCGGTCCAGGAGATCGATATATCTTCCGGAATATGCCAGGGGTCGTCACCACCGCTGTCGATGAAACTACGCATACGCCAGTCTTTGCTGTCTGATTCGAGTGAGCCCAGGTCCGCACTGATATCGGCGATCACCTCAGCAGGGGTACGTCCGGAGACCTCGGCAGTGACATAGACGACCGGTCGCAGATCCTTTCGATGGATAGCTTGATCCACCAGACCGTGCTCAAAATGTCCTAGTTCACCGATGGCGATCAACGGTTGCGGTGCAGTATCGAGACCCTGGGCCGAGCTCAGCTGCACAATACCGGGGCGGCCTTTGACCTGTAGACGCTCAAAATCATTGATATCGGTCCGCTCCCAAGGGGCGAGACGCATCTCGATGGGCAATGGTACTGACTCGCGCGGAAGTTGCAGGAAACCGGCTTTGTATCCGCTATTGGCCATCAACAGGGTGTTATTGATATCGTCGGTTGCCACCCCTGATAAAGCGGCTTTTTGCTTGTCAGTGATAAAACGCATACGCTGTTGCGGGCTTTGCACCGTCGAGTCTATCTCCACCACGAATGGCTCACGTTTGAGTCGTGCCATTAAAGTCTCTGCCGCCTGTCGTTGCAGGTCATAGGGAGTCAGCCATTCACCATATACCTCCGCAACCAGGGTACTCATGACCGGTGGGCCCGGTGGTACTTCAACCACCTTGATATTGACCCCATCAATGTTCATCGGCGCAAGCAGTTCACGCAGGCGCAATACAACACCGTGGGACTGATGTTCACGCAGATCTTTGTCAACCAGAGTCAGACGCAAATCAGCCATATTGGTGCCGATTCTTTGATAATAGCGTCTGACCATGCCATTGAAATCGATCGGTGATGGTATGCCTACATAGGTCGCAATCGAACGAACTTCAGGTACCCGGGCGACTTCTGCAGAGACCTGACGGGCAATCGCGGCGGTATGCTCCAGGCTGCTGCTTTCCGGCATATCGATAACAATCTGCAATTCATTTTTGTTATCGAATGGCAACAGTTTCAGTGGCACGAGACGGAATACCGGCAACAATGCCACTACTACAAACAGGATCACGACCACCCAGAGCACCAGTTTTGACTTTCTCCGGTCGTTCAGCAACGGTTCGATCATGCGTTGATAAAAGCCCCGATCTCCGGTGGAAATAACGTCCTGTGTCCCTGGGACTGAACTTTCCTTCAGTATGCGACTCGCCAGCCACGGTGTAACCAGAAAGGCCACCACGGTACTGGTGATGACACTGACAGGTACATTGAAGGCCATCGGTGCCATGTAGGGACCCATCATGCCGGTAATGAAGGCCAGCGGAATAAAAGCCAACACGATGGTTACCGTTGACATCAGCAGTGGAACGCGAATTTCCGCCATTGCAGCAACGATCAGGTCCTTGAAATCAGCGCCGCCTTTTTGGATGAAACGTGAAATATTATCGACACCGGTGATCGGATCATCGACCAGCAAACCCAATGACAGGATCAGAGCGAACAGTGTGACCCGATTGATGGTGTAACCAAATGCAAGGTCAAGCGCCAATGACACGCCATAGCAAATCGGTACCGCCAGACCCACCACCAGGGCCGGTCGCCATCCCAGGAATACACCAATAAAAACCACCACGGTGAACACTGCAATACCCAGGCTTGAGGTCAGGTTATTAACCTTTTCATCCGCTGTTTTTCCGTAATCCCGTATCACTTCAACATGAATTTCGGCTGGCAGAACTTCCCGCTGCAACTTACCCAGCAGTTCGTGAACGTTCTCTGCCACGGCAACAGCATTGCTGCCGCCCTGCTTGGCAACACTGATACTCACCATCGGATAGACATCGTTGCCATCCTCGAACGACGGATGACCGGGGGCAAAATCGATCCAGGTGTACTGATCGGGCTCTGCCGGGCCA
>CBDTVF010000094.1:0-9448 GCA_965363775.1 uncultured Gammaproteobacteria bacterium | reverse complement strand
GGATATGCGCAAACCCAACACCGTACCGGAGGGCTGGGTCGATGACTGATGCCAACAATCATACCGTTATCATTGGTGCAGGCCACAATGGTTTAGTCTGTGCCGCATACCTGGCCAAAGCTGGCAGAAAGTTGACCATACTGGAAGCGGCTGAACAGCCTGGTGGCGCCGCTGTTACACGTGAGTTCGCGCCTGGATTCAAGGTCTCTGCAGGCGCGCACCTGCTCTATATGCTCGACAGGAATGTTCGCAAGGAACTTTCTCTCGATTCGATGGGCCTGTCTTTTTCACAACAGGACATGAAGACTACAGCCCTGAGTGATGATGGCAACCACCTGGTGATTGCAGACGATTCCCTGCAAGGGGCGAATATCAGCAGCAAAGACCAGGCGTCAATGAAGGAATACCGGCGTTTCATGAAACGTTTCGCCGGCATTATCAATCGTCTGAATAATCGCATCCCCCCCAGGGTAGGGACTAAAAATCGCAGCGACTGGATGAGCCTGGCAAAAACAGCCCTGGACGTTCGATGGCTGGGTCGGGATGACATGCGTGAGTTTCTGCGTGTCGCGGGCATCAATATTTATGATGTTTTGCAGGAAAACTTCGAGCATCCCTTACTGAAAGGCGCCCTGAGTATGGATGGCATACTTGGTACCCATCTCGGGCCTCGTTCCAATAACAGCGTTTTTTGTGCATTACACCGTCTCAGCGGTCTGCAAGGCATGGCCATACCCAAAGGCGGCATGGGTACGGTTAGTAACGCATTGGCCAGGGCCGCAACTGCTCAGAGCGCTACCATAAGGACATCTGCCGTGGTTTCCCGCATCCTGATGGAAGGTGATCACGTTTGCGGCGTGGAACTGCAAGACGGCGAGATAATAGCCGCCAGCACCGTGATTTCCAGCGCAGACCCGAAAACAACTTTCCTTGGTTTACTGGGTGCCCGCAACCTGGAAGCCGGTTTTGTGCGCAGGATTGAGAATATCCGTATGCGGGGTAATACAGCCAAGCTACACCTGGCGCTCGACGGTTTGCCGGATTTCAGCGGGCTTGAGCAAAACCGTCTCGCTGACAGATTACTGATTGCACCCGACATGGAATATGTAGACCGTGCTTTCAACCATGCAAAATATGGCGAGTTCTCGGTCGAACCGGTGGCGGAAATCACTATCCCCAGCATTCAGGATGACAGCCTCGCACCTGAGGGTAAACACGTGCTCTCAGCGATAGTGCAATACGCTCCTTATCAATTGAAAGAAGGCTGGGAGCAAGGGAAAACCCCGTTTACAGCCCTGGTAATTGATACGCTTGCGAAATATGCACCAGGACTTCGGGATCAGATAATTCATCAGGAGCTACTAACCCCCAAGGATATCGAACGCGATTTCCGTATCAGCGGCGGTCACTGGCACCATGGTGAACTGACCATAGACCAATTCCTGATGTTGCGACCTGTGCCACATGCTGCGCAGTACGCCAGTCCGGTTAACGGACTCTATCTGTGCGGCGCAGGCAGCCACCCCGGTGGCGGTGTAATGGGCAGTGCCGGTCGTAATGCTGCCAAAGCCGTGTTGGATACTAAAGACATTGAGGGCGAACACTCATGAGCCAGATCAACACAAAAGATAAAATCGGACCTATTGACTATTCCACCAAGGCTCACTATAAAACCAAGGTTTTTCAAAGTCCGTTCCATTCGCGCCTGGAACCGTTGAATCATTTGAAAGAATGGGGACGCTGGGCAGACTACCTGTCACCCCATGCTTACACCGATTCTTCCATGGAATATTTTGCCTGCAGAAATGCCTGTGCAGTATTCGATCTAACCCCCATGACCAAATATCGCATCAGCGGGCAGGATGCCCTGCCCTTCCTGAACCGCCTGGTCACACGCGATGTCAGCAAAATCAAACCGGGCCGTGTTGGATATTCGGTTTGGTGTGCTGACGATGGCCGGGTCATAGACGACGGCACCATATTTCATTTGCATGACAACGAATATCGTCTGTGCTCACAGGAACGCCACCTGGACTGGCTGCTGTGTAACACGGTCGGCTTTGATGTCTCGGTAAAAGAGGAAACCCATGATGTAGCGGCACTTGCAGTGCAGGGCCCGACGTCTTGCGCAATACTCAAGAAAATGGGTCTTGAAAATGTCGAAAATATGAAACCTTTCGATATCTGGTACTTTCCCTTCGAAGACACACAACTGATGGTTTCCCGAACCGGTTTCACCGGCGATCTGGGTTATGAATTGTGGATTGATCCAGAACATGCCGAAGCACTTTGGGATCGCCTGTTTGAAGCGGGCCTTTTGCATGGCATACAGCCGATGGGTGACGTTGCCCTGTCGATGCTGCGTGTCGAGGCCGGTTATATCCAGGCTGGCCACGAGTTCCTGAATACCAATGCTACCGTGCGTCATAGTCATACGCGTTCGCCATTCGAGCTTGGGCTCGGCTGGCTGGTCGATTTAAAAAAACCGAACTTCAATGGCCGCAAGGCATTGTTGGAGGAAAAGAAATCCGGGCACCGTTACAACATGGTCAAGCTCGATATCGACGGCAATAAACCAGCCAATGATTCCTACGTATTTACGACCAAAAAGAAGTTCGTCGGTACGGTGACATCGGCTGCCTGGTCACCCTCGGCCAAGGCAAGTATTGCCCTGGCAACACTGGAATCACCGCATGGCAAGCCGGGCGAAGAATTCCTGGTGGAAATTTACTATCAGAAAGAGCTCAAATGGAGCCGGGTACTGGCCAAAGCACGGGTGGTCAAAGATGTGTTTTATGACCCACCCCGAAAGCGTCAGACACCACCGGCAGATTACTGACCTGTCGCTTAGAACTTCGTCTGGCGCAATCCCAAAAGCACCGTCATCCCGGCCTTCACCGGGATGACGGTGCTTTTGGTTGGCACTGTTCTGGGGTTACGGTTCTTTTTTTTTTTTGAAATTACGGTAAACAATTAGAGGAAAGCGGTAACTTGGATGTCTCGCCGGGAATATCTTGCACCAGTGCGGGTAAAAGGTAACCGGGCAAGGAACTTCGTAACTGTCTATAAAGCCTGCGGGACTCATCCTCCGGCACATTAAAATGTGCAGCACCCTGCACTTTATCCAGTTGATGCAGATAGTACGGAATAATCCGGCTTTCAAATAATTTATGCGATAAATCAACCAGTGTCTGCGCACAATTGTTAACCCGGTTGAGCAAAACCGACTGGTTGAAGAGTGTGTAACCCTCCCGGGCTAACAGTCTAAACGCTGCCTGGTTGGGCCCTGAGATTTCATTCGGATGATTGACGTGGGTAACCAATACGATCTGGCCATCGAAGCTCCGCAATACCTCAAGCAATGTATCACTGACCCTCTCCGGCAACACCGATAACAAACGACTGTGGATACGTAACAGACGGATATGCGGGATCTGGTTCAAATTGGTGATCAACTGTGCCAGTTTCCTGTCACTGAGCATCAGCGGATCTCCACCGGAAAGGATCACTTCCCTGATCTCCGTGTTTCGGGACAGATAGTCCATCACCTGTGTGTTCAACTTGTAATCTGCACTGGCCTCACCATAGGGAAAGTGACGCCGAAAACAATACCGGCAATGGATGGCACAGGCACCGGTCAAAGCCAGTAATACCCGACCATGATATTTATGGATTAAACCCGGTACGGGCATAAACAACTGATCGTCAACGGCGTCCTTGCTGTATCCATCGGTTATCCGGAGCTCATCTGCAACCGGTAACACCTGCAAAAGTAAGGGATCAAACGGGTTACCCTTTTCTATCAACGAGGCAAAATATCTTGTTACCCTTACTGCAAATTGACCACTACTTTTGATTTCTGCATATGAATGGTCAATTTCACAGTAATCAAGCAGGTCATCAAGCTTACGAAATGATTCGGAAGCAATAAGCTTCCAATCCCGATTTTGTTGTGAAAATCCGGAAGCGGCTGTCAGGAGCGTGTCAGGCATGCCTGTCACACCCTGTGTCAATGATCATTTTTTCATTGCCTGTTTACGTTTTTGCGCCAGGCGTTTATCTGCGTCCTGGTTGTAGGCCTTTGCAGCGGCCAGCAATACATCCGGGTGCAAACGCACCTTGTAATCCGGGTTGATATACGCAAAATTGATGATTCCATCAGCACCGATGATATAGGTCGCGGGTGCCGGCAAAACGTGGTGATTCTCACCCGATGCCCTTTCCAGGTCTATACCGTAACCCAGGTAGCGCTCGTTCAACTCATCGTCGACCTGGAAAGCCAAGCCAAAAGCCCGCGTCGCATCCAGTGAGGAATCCGAGTAAATCGTGTAAGTACTACCGGGATCATCCAGACTTTCAAACAACAGTTCTGGTTTGTCGATGCTGATGAACCAGATATCAAAACCCATTTCTTTGAGCTGCTCTTCTGCCAAACGCATTTCAGACAAATGCAGATTGCAGTAAGGACACCAGCCACCACGGAAAAACGTCAGTACGATGGGTTTGGTCTGCGCATCTGATTGGTATTGGAAAGTCTGGTTCCTGACATCCCTGACCATGAAATCCGGCGCCTTCATTCCAGCCAGAAGTGGCTGCACCTGGTCGGCACTGTCATGTATGTCCTCGCGGGTGTTTGCGGCCATGACTGTCACCGAAAACACCATCAACATGACGGCCGTCAATCCACTGCTTATACTTTTCATTGTTACGCTCCTTGATTGGTCAGGCCACTAGTGTTCCGTCAACGTGATAATTGCGGATTCGGAGCACTGGTGACCGTGCGAACTGCCATTGTATTGCAAACGACCCCGACTGGTTATCTTGCAGACGACCTTATTGGGCCCGATTCACTGCCATTTGAGTCAGTTTTTGTGAACGATTTTCATTATTAATTGACACAGGTCAATTGTTGCATATTATTTATTCCTTCTGGGCTATTGAAACCAATGCGAAACTTGACGGGAACAGCCTCGGCAAAGTGAATATTGACCCCTGGGTTTATTCTGTGAATATCGGTTACCGCTTCTGATTTCTCTCCTCAATATTAAGGGGCCGTTCAGGCCCCTTTTTTTTGTCCCGGAGTTTGACTCCAGCGCTACCAAACACTGCCTTTTGGCCTACTTACTTTTGGCCCATGTAATTGAAAACTGTCTGTGTTCTCATATGTCTGTCGTTGAGGAATTGGTCGTTCAGCAAGGGCAGAAAATTAAAATGTAACCAATAACTAGTGAAGATCGTCTAAACAAATAGGTATTGCTACAAAGGGCTGGTGTTTTAAAGGCAAGTTTGCCATTTAAAAAAGCATCCGCCCATTTTTGTGTGGGTAATAGAAAAAGTGAATGTTGTCACTAAAGAAACACATTTAGAGAGGATTTAACGTGAAAAAGTTGCTGAAGATTATTGCACCGGTTCTGGTACTTGTCGTGAGTATTGGCGTGGTGTCGGCCTTGAGTGCCGCAAAACCCGCACCGGAAAAGAAGGAAGAATCACAACGGCTGATTTCACTATATGTGGATGAGGTTAAGTCGGACATGGTCACCATTTCGGTTCAGACCCAGGGTGAAGTTAACCCCAAGACGGAAATTGACCTGATACCACAAGTATCCGGTCGGATTGTGGGTATTTCCGAGTCTTTTGCGGAAGGTGCTGAGTTTGATCCGGGTGAAACCCTGATCAAAATCGATGACACCAATTACAAACTTGCTGTCATCCGTGCCGAGGCACGCGTGGCAGGCGCCCAGGTCGCTATTCAGCGTGAACTCGCCAATGCAAAAATCAAAAAAGAGCACTGGCTTGATAAACGCAACGAAGGTGAGCCAAGCGCATACGCACTGAACAAGCCACAAGTGCTGGAAGCAGAAGCCCTGCTACTGGCTGCTGAAGCCGATTTGAAAGAAGCCCATCTGAATGTGGCTCGTACCGAGATTAATGTGCCTTTCCTCGGCCATGTGCTCAAAAAGAACGTTGGTATTGGACAGTACGTAACTGCTGGCACCAGCCTCGGTCGTGTCTTCTCCACCGATACGGTTGAAATTCGCCTGCCACTCACCGATGCACAATTGGAAGAGTTGAACCTGCCGATGGGATTCATGGCCGATGCATTCAATGCACCAGTGGTGCAATTTAGCGCTCACGTTGGTAACCGTGAACACTTCTGGACTGGACGTATTGTTCGTACCCACGCTTCAGTTGACCGGCAAACCCGTCTCATATACGCCATAGCCGAAGTTCAAGACCCCTACGGTCTGGGTTCAGACGATGGTGCACCCATGGCAGTTGGCATGTTTGTCAACGCAGATATCGAAGGTGTTAACAGCCAGTCCGCATTGGTGCTTCCGCGCCTGGCATTGCGTAATGCCAACAAGGTATATGTCATCACTGATGAAAACCGGTTGGAAATCCGCACTGTCGAAGTGCTTTCCACTTCCAAGGACACCGTGTTGGTCACCGCTGGTGTTGAGATCGGCGACAAAGTCGTGACATCCACCATCCCGGCAGCTGTTGATGGTATGGAAGTCCGCGCCATCACCCGTGAGCAGCAAAGCTAAATAAATCCTAAGAGGGAGTAGGGTATGAATGGTTTGATTGCCTGGTGGGCACGTAATTCTGTAGCCGCAAATCTGGTTATGATCGGTATTTTTGTTGCCGGCACCATCGGTTTTTCCCAAATGGAACGTGAAATGGACCCACAAGTCCGTTTCCCCGGCCTAGAGATTGGAGTTTCCTGGCCGGGTGCTGCACCCCAGGAAGTCGAGGAGCAAATCGTTGCCCGAATCGAAGAATCCGTGCAGGATCTCGATTCAATTGAATGGGTACGGTCTACTTCAGCGGAAGGTTATGGTAGGGTTGTTATTCTCGCCGAACAGCAGGTAGATTTTACCCAGTTCATGAACGACGTGAAAATACGCGTCGATTCGATTTCTTCATTCCCACGTGATATTGAGCCGCCACAGGTTCAGCAATTTATAAACCGCAACGAGTTTATGCGGGTGGCCGTGCATGGCGACCTCGATGAGCGTGAACTCAAACGCCTGGCTGAAACCCTACGGCGTGAAGTCGCACAATTAAAAGCGGTTACCGTTGTTCAGCTATTTGGAACACGTCAGGAAGAAGTCTCGATCGAGGTCAGCGAAGAAGCATTGAGACGGTATAACTTGAGCTTCACGGAAGTCGCCAACGCAATACGAAACACCTCTATTAACCAATCTGCCGGCCAGGTACGTACTGAAGTGGGAACTTACCAGTTGAAGGTTCGCAGCCAGGCAAACACCGAAACGGAATTCGGCGACATTATCATTCGTGAAACCTCGGACGGGGGTGTTATCCGCGTCGCCGATGTGGCCACCGTACTGGATGGTTTTGAAGACAACCCCATCCTGGCAACCCTCAATGGTGAACCTGCTGTACTCATCCAGGTCATGTCCACCGAGGTTATGGATATTGTTACCGCCTCTGAGTCGGTTAATGAATGGATTGAGAAAAGAAGGGATTCATTACCAAAAGGTGCTTCACTGACACTGTGGACCGATAACGCGGTCGATTTCAAGAGCCGGATGGCTACCATCGGCAGTTCCGCCGCAATGGGTCTGGTATTGGTTATGATCGTACTGGTGCTGACCTTGCGTCCCATAGTGGCATTCTGGGTAGCAGTAGGTATTGCAACAGCCTATGCCGGCGCATTCGTTCTGCTGGGGCCGATCGGTATTTCATTGAATATGCTCTCCACCTTCGCATTTTTGCTGGTGCTGGGTATCGTTGTTGATGATGCCATCGTGGTGGGTGAAGGCATACACTCCGAGGCCAACCGCATAGGCGGTGGTGTCAATGCTTCCATTGCCGGTGCCCAACTGGTCGCAAAACCGGTCGTCTTTGGTGTGATCACCACGATATTGGCTTTTCTTCCCTGGCTGTTTGTCAGCGGCGGCACATCCGAATTCACACGGCACATCACATGGGTCGTCATCCTTGCCCTGGGCTTTTCACTGGTTGAATCCCTGTTGATCCTGCCATCACATCTTTCAAGCATGAAACCACGTCAGAACCTCAAGGGATTTGGCAAGTTTCAAAAACGGATTGCAGATAGCATCCTGAATTTCTCGGAAAATCACTATCGCGGAATCGCAACCTGGGCGTTGGACCGCCGTTATCTGACGACCAGTATTTTTATTGGCATTCTTGTCATCGGTTTTGGTCTCTTTGGTACCGGTTGGGTCAAAAAAGCCTTCATGCCGGATATCGAATCCGATCAAATCATTGTTAACGTCGTTATGCCGGAAGGCGCACCTTACAGTCGTGCCCTTGAGATCCTTGCCCAGCTTCAAGCGGCGGAGCTGGAGTTGGTTGAAGAGGTTAACCAGCGCACCGATGGCCAGGGCGTCCTGATCGAAAACTGGTACACACGCTCACGTCGCGACAGCGTGTTGGCCATTGTAAAACTCGCACCACCGGAAGTGCGCGATATGACCGCCAAGGAGGCCTCGATCAGGTTACGTGAACTGATGGGCGATGTACCCGATGCGCGCGAAGTATCGGTTCAGTACACACAAAATCAAAACGACCCTGATTTCGAATTATCCATCCGGCACCCGGACCTGGATGTCTTACGTGCAGCCACAGCGGACGTTGAAACCCAATTACGGACTTACGCAACCATTTATGACGTTCGCAACAATCTCGAGGGTGCTTCAGAAGAAATCCGCCTGACCATGAAACCGGGAACGGCCAAACTTGGCCTGACCCTGGCTGATGTCAACCGACAGGTGCGCCAGGCTTATTTTGGTGAAGAGGTTCAACGTCTGGCACGCAACGGCCAGGATGTACGTGTAAAAGTCCGTTATCCGTTGGAATCCAGGCAAAACATCGAAAGCCTGAAGAACTTTCGCGTACGCACCAATGATGGACGTGAATTACCACTGCTCGCCGTCGCTGACCTCGAATACGCTCCGGGCATTAGTCGTATCCAGCGCTGGAATGGTAACCGCGCTGCGCGGATCAGTGCCGACCTGAAAGAATCGGTACGTGACGACATCATGAAAGACCTGAATGAAAATTTCTTCCCCGAATGGGAAGAACGTTACCCCGGTATCAGTCGTGGCGCCGTTGGACAGGCTGAAGGTGAGCAACGATTTATCAATGAAGTCATGGGGCTGTACGTGATGGCATTTTTCGCCATGTATACCTTGCTGGCCATCGCTTTCAGAAGTTACTGGCAACCGATACTGATTTTGATTGCAATGCCGTACGCATTTGTCGGGGCCATATTTGGTCATACGGTCATGGGTCTGACCATGGCGATTTTCAGTTACTTTGGTATCGCGGCAGCCGCTGGTGTGGTGGTGAATGACAACCTGGTGCTGATGGATTATTGCAACCGTCTCAGGGACAAGGGTTTATCCGCAAGAGAAGCCATCATCGAAGCGGGTGTGGTTCGATTCAGACCTATCCTGCT
>CBDTVF010000093.1:0-9465 GCA_965363775.1 uncultured Gammaproteobacteria bacterium | reverse complement strand
CGGCGGGCCGACTCCTGCTCAATCAACGCCTTCAAACCCGCCCGAAGCAAAACCGCCTTCTCTTCGATACCGGTAAGTTTTCTGGCATCCTCCATCAACTCATCATCTATATTTACAGTTGTTCGCATGATTGCTTCCTGACAGTCAATTACATCATATTATACATCATATGATGCCATTATTGATGTTGACAATCACTTAAGAACGTATAGGAAATTGCAGTCTTGATCTGTAATACCTCTCCGATAGCATTACCCCACACCACCTGCCAAGCATTGTGCGAACTTGCAGCGATGCTGACGCTCCGCGCGCATTCGATGGGTGCCGCACATCGCTCAATTTAGTAATCAAACCTGTCTTTAAAAGCCCATAAGCCCAGTGCGGGATTGGAAATGTAAAATATTTCTTCCCCATCAGGCATGGTGTTATGGCCTTCTTTTAGAGTTTCCGGGTTGTATTTGGCCGTTATCTCGTCCAAGTCCGCATATTCGAATCCCACGCCCTCAATTTCCTGCTGTGAGAGATTGTTCTCTCCTTTTCCAGGACAGTAGGTGATATTGAAACGGCCCTCGGAAGAACCGTGAATCAGGTGTGCAGCGGCTGCGAGATTATTTCGAAGATCCTCGTTCTCCTCCACCATTTTCAGGGTGTGCGGAGTCCCAAAATAACCGTATTTCCGGATTAATTCGTCAATTTGTTTGTCTTCACCAAATTCAATCAGGGCGGGTGCCAAAACGATTAGTTCGCCTTCATCTGCCAGGGCCATACGGGTGCGGTAGACGCTCTTATTGCCCAGCCAGGTGCTTTTAAACTCGGTCGGATCAAGCCAGACAATGACTTTTGATAACGGCTTGTCCAGCATTTCAAAATTAACCTGTAGCGACAGTTTTGCAGCTTTATCAAACACACTGAAATCATCCCCGATAAAAATTCCGTAAGTTTGTAGGTCACCCTCTTTATTCAAACCTACAACCGTTTGTACATACACAATTGGCAACTGATCCAAAAAGTTATCGGAAGCGTAGTTGAAAATTCTCCGCACGGGCGTATCCGAGCGACCCATCATTCTTTCCATTCCATAGACCGCGCCGATGTAATGGCTTTTATGAATGGCTTCGGTCCCACCGGTTCCAACCAATATATTCTTGTTGTAGTTGGCCATTCCCACCACCTCGTGGGGTACGACCTGGCCGATAGACAAAATAAGGTCATAGTCACCGTCAACCAGCAGTCTGTTTACCTGTGCAGGCCAGGTAAAATCACACATACCCTCTGAAACCTCTTTTACAAACTCGGCCGGTACCGTACCAAGCGTCATTATATCGTTACGCCAATCATGGACCCTGAACAAATCCTCGGGTGTCTGACCAAACATGTGGGAGATCTGCTCCGTGGTCATGGGTGTGTGGGTGCCTAAGGCAGGCAGGATATCTGTAATCTTGCAGCCCAGATATTCCCAGCAGTATTCGGTCAATTCACCGGAGCGTGATGGCAGTCGGGTGTAGTCGGGAGGGATTATCAGTACTTTTTGTCTCTCTCCAATATTTTTCAAGGCCTCACACATGCCTTTTCTCAAGTCATCTGCTGAAAGGGCTGTTTCGCTTGAACCTGTTTCGTAGTAAATCATATTGATATTCTGCTGTTGATTGTTTGAGGACACTTTACGCCGGTTTTATTCTACTTGAATTGTCCAGTCTCACCACTGATGATGGCGTATCTGCAGGACAGTGAGCATTTTTCACTGTGTCTGGCGAAGCAATTAATTTCGAATAGTAATTACAACATTGCCACCGGTGGCATAATCGTCTAAAGTACAGCTTATCATGTCTTATTTAGAAAATTTATTCTCATTACAAAAGAAGGTTGCCGTTGTCATCGGAGGCACTGGCGAGCTTTGTGGAACAATGGCGTTGAGTCTCGCCCAGGCAGGAGCCGAAGTTGTGCTTGTCGGTCGCAGCAAGGAGAAAGCTGATACCCGGCTTAAGCAGATTCATGCAGCAGGCGGAAGGGGTTATTTCATTGCTGCTGATGTGACATCACGTGCCAGTTTGCAGAAGCTCCTGACCGAGGTAACCGAAAAGTCGGGGCAATGCGACATACTGATCAACGGTGCCGGTACTAATTCGGCTACTCCCTACCTGGAAATTTCCGAAGAAGAATACGACCAGATATTTACCGTCAACACCAAGGCAGTTTTTCTGGCCTGCCAGGTTTTCGGAGAGTATTTCCTTGAAAATGGCATCAGCGCTTCGATCATCAATATCGGATCGATGTCTGCCGTCATTCCATTGTCACGGGTGTTTACCTATTCGATGAGCAAGGCGGCAGTGCATAACATTTCCAAAAATCTGGCCCGCGAATGGGCAACACAGAATATTCGGGTAAACACACTTGTACCCGGTTTCTTCCCGGCAGAACAAAATCGAAAAGTGCTAACGCCCGAACGGGTGGAGCAAATCATGGGGCATACACCCATGAAACGTTTTGGGAAAGCAGAGGAACTCTGCGGTGCGACCCTGTTACTGGCCTCCGATGCAGGCTCCTTCATGACCGGTGAAGAGATCATCGTCGACGGCGGCTACGCCGCAACAACCATCTAAACAAACTACTGATTTAACAAATTAACGGAGATTCCATGAGCTCTACAGAAAAGAAATGTGATATCGGCCTGATTGGCCTCGCCGTCATGGGCGAAAACCTTGTCCTGAATATGGAAAGTCACGGTTTTCAGGTAGCGGTGTTCAACCGCACTGTCAGCAAGGTTGATGCTTTCATGGAGGCCCGCGCCAAGGGCAAGAATATTGTCGGCTGTCACAGCATTGAAGAACTTGTCGCCAATCTCGAGCGTCCCCGTAAAGTCTTTTTACTGGTAAAAGCCGGTGCAGCGGTCGATGCCTTAATTGAATCCGCCATCCCGCTTCTTGAACCTGGCGACATCATTATTGATGGCGGCAACTCTCACTTTCCCGACACCATTCGACGCACTGCCTACGTTGAAAGCAAGGGTTTGCTTTACATTGGAACCGGCGTTTCAGGAGGTGAGGAAGGCGCTCTTAAAGGCCCGTCCATCATGCCGGGTGGCTCAGCGGCAGCGTGGCCGCACGTTAAGGAAATATTCCAGTCCATCTCCGCGAAAGTCGATGATGGAGCTCCCTGTTGCGAGTGGCTCGGCAACGATGGAGCCGGTCATTTTGTCAAGATGGTGCACAACGGTATCGAGTATGGCGACATGCAGATGATCTGCGAAGCCTACGCCCTGATGCGTAACATGCTGGGCATGTCGCCTGCTGAGATTTCCAGCGTGTTTGGCGAATGGAATGAGGGTGAGCTGGATAGCTATCTGATTGAGATAACCCGTGACATCCTTGCCAAGACCGATGATGAGACCGGCAAGCCAATGGTGGATGTCATCATGGACAAGGCCGGTCAGAAAGGTACTGGTCGCTGGACATCTTTGGCAGCCCTTGATCTGGGTGTGCCGGCCCAGACGATTGTAGAAGCCGTATTTGCCCGCGCTCTCAGTGCCATCAAGGATGAACGACTGGTAGCGTCGCAGAAACTGGCCGGGCCAGGGGCGACATTCAAAGGCGATAAAAAGGCATTCCTTGAACACTTACGACAGGCGCTGTTTGCCTCAAAGATCTGTTCATACGCCCAGGGTTACCAATTGATGCGGGCTGCCGCCGATGAATACCAATGGGATTTGAACTATGGTGATATTGCGCTGATGTGGCGTGGTGGTTGCATCATTCGTGCCCAGTTCCTGGGTAATATCAAAGAAGCCTACGACAACAATCCCGGTCTGCAAAACCTGCTGCTGGATGAATATTTCAAAGATGCCGTTGAACGTTGCCAGCATGCATGGCGACAGGTCATTTCCATGGCCGTGGTGCATGGTGTTCCTGTACCTGCTTTCAGTTCAGCCCTGGCATACTTTGACGGCTACCGTAGTGCCGTTTTGCCGGCCAACCTGTTGCAGGCCCAGCGGGATTATTTTGGTGCCCACACGTACGAGCGACTGGACAAACCAGCCGGTGAGTATTTCCATACCAACTGGACCGGTACCGGCGGCAATACCGTATCAACAACCTACAACGTTTAGATGGAAAGAATATGAGTTCACTTGATATACGCAAAGACGATTGCCAACTGGATTTCCTTTCACTGGGTTCGCTGGTGCACCGCCTTGATCCCGGTATTGTACCCTTCCGCAAAGCCCGTTCGGTGGACATCCATGTCTCCGGTGGCGAATACAACGTCGCGGCCGGTCTGGCGGACTGTTTTGGTCTCAAAACCGGCATCGCCACTGCGATGGTTAACTATGGGATTGGCGAACTGGTCGAAACCAGAGTCAGGGAGATGGGTGTAAAAACCTACTTCAAGCGTTTTGAACACAACGGAGTCAATGGCCCCAATATTGCCACGGTCTACAGTGATCGAGGCTATGGTGCACGCCCACCGGTGGTTTTCTACAATCGCGCCAATGAGGCGGGTGCCATGCTCAAGGCCGGCGATTTTGACTGGGATGAAATATTTAGCCAGGGCGTACGGTGGTTCCATTCGGGTGGTATTTACGCCGCGCTCTCAAGCACCACCTCCGGTCTGATCATCGAGGCCATGCAGGCAGCTAAAAGACATGGCGCCATCACCTCTTTTGACCTCAATTACCGCCCGAAATTATGGGCCCCAATCGGTGGTCTTGAGCAAGCCCAAAAGACATTCCGCGCAATCGTAGAGAATGTTGATGTGCTGCTGGGTAATGAGGAAGATCTGCAATTAGGTCTCGGTATCAAGGGCCAGGATGTGGAATCCTCATCAAAGCTCGATACCAGTGCTTTCTTTGGCATGATCGATCAGGTCACCAACGAGTTTCCCAATATCAAGGCAGTCGCCACCACACTGCGTGAGGTCGAGAACAGCAATCGCCATCAATGGGGTGCCGTGTTGTGGTGCCAGGGTGAACAGGCAGTCAGTCCTGTCCACGAATTGGGTGTCATTGACAGGATCGGAGGTGGAGATGGTTTTGCCACCGGTTTGATCTACGGTTTCCTGGATGGGCGTAGCCTTGATGAAACCGTACGTCTTGGTTGGGCGCATGGCGCCTTGCTAACCACCTTCCCGGGTGATACTACCATGGCCAGGCTGCATGAGGTGGAAGCCTTCGCGAAGGGTGGATCGGCCCGCGTTCAGAGGTAAACGTCTGGTTTCTGGTATTCTAAACGCCATGGTTTGAAACTAGAGAGATAACAGGTATGAGCACAGCACTGGCTATTATTAACAGACATAGAAATGTGCTGCTGATCGACGTGGCTTTGCTGGCGGCCCTGTACCTGTTACCCAGCTTCTCCCATCTCACTGCATTACCGCTGTACAAACTGGAGCCAATGCGTGTGGCCCTGATCGTTGCGTTACTGTTTACCAACCGGGCGAATACCTACCTGATCGCATTCACCATACCGCTGGCATCAGCCTGGATCACGGGCCACCCACCGCCTTTTAAAGCCGTACTGATGGGTATCGAGTTTTCGACCCTGGCGGCAACCTACATCCACCTGGTTCGCAAAGATCATATCCCGACTTTCGTTGCACTGGCCGCCGGAATCCTGCTTGGAAAGGCTGTCTATTACACGATGAAGTCCATGGCCTTGAGCCTTGGCTGGCTGAGCGGCAGCCTGGTTTCAACACCCGTGCAAACACAATTGGTCCTTGGATTGGGGACGGCCGCAATCTTTGCGCTTTTTGTGCACTATCGGAGGCCTTCACAATGAAGAAATTTCTTGTTCTTTTCGCATTATCATTATTCGTATGTCAATTTGCCTGGGCAAAACCCGTCGGCATTAAGGCAAAAGATGCTTTCAGACGTATTGGCGACCGTACGACGGTTTGTGGAGTAGTGGCAAAAGCCAGTTACCTGAAGGGTTCTGGCCGCGAGCCGACTTTTCTCAACCTGGCTGATACTTATCCCAAACATCCTTTTACCGTGGTTATCTGGGGTGAGTCCCGCGACCAGTTTGACTATGCTCCCGAGACCCTGAAAGGTAAGTTAGTCTGTGCGTCGGGGGTGATTGCGACATACAAGGGGAAACCTCAAATAGTAATCGACAGCCAGAAAAAGTTATGGGTGGAGTAATTACCAGGGGGCACCACTATGATTCGCATAAAATGGTTCGTCATGTTTTGTTTGTTTTTGCTTGTTCCAGCAACTGGGGTAACGGACACAGACACCAATGAACGAATCATCGGTCCACTGGGACTGGCATCAACAGGCTATGTCTATGCCGGATTGGAAACCGAGCAGGTACTGCCACTTAAAAAAGATCTTTACCACTGTGAATAGAGTCTTCCACCTTTAACGGTGACCAGTCTTTCCATGGTGGGCGCGTAGTTCAATTTTTTAGTTCTTCTACTTCAGAATCCTATCCATTTGAGCTATCGTTGTGAGAATCAATTCCACCGGCAAAAATATATCATGCATTCGATCAAGAAAATCTTTATTCACCTTTCTGTAGTCATATTGCTGACGGGCTGTGACAGCGGGGAACCACTCACTGCTGAACGCTATAAGGATCCAGACGCACTCTTTTTGCAGGTGGAAAAAAACATCAATACAACAGGAGCACTTCAGAAGGTAGTGGAAATAGATCATTCCAGGTTGGGTAATGAAGCCGGCTCCGAAATGCCACCAGCCAGGGTGCTGATTTTTTCAAACCCCCGTCTTGAAATCGAGTTGATCAAACAGAACCCACTGGTTGCGATTGATCTGCCTTTACGTGTATTGGCATTCGAATCGGAACCCGGAGGTGATAGTAAAGTGATCTACAACTCTTTTGACTACATTGAATCCAGGTATCAATTGACACCACCCCTTGTTTTGAGAGAACTCTTTGATGAAACAATGACCCGGGTTCTTCGAGGCATTGATCCGGAGAAAATTGCGTCCTTTGACCAGGACACCATGGAGCCTGATGGAATCACAACCATTAGCAGTCCTTTCGATTTCCAGACAACACTTAAAAAGGTACAGGCCGCAATCGAATCGCAGGACGACACGGTTGGTTTTGGAAGTGTCGATTTTCAGGAACAGGCAAGGACGGTCGGGGATGAAATAGCCCCAGCTACACTCATTCTTTTTGGAGGACCAGCACCCGGGGCAAAAGCCATGAGCAAGGCACCGACGCTTGGCCTGGATGCCTTCTGTCAGAAATTCCTGGTTTGGCAGGATGAAAACGAGCAGGTCTATTTAAGTTTCAATGACCTGCTCGCACTGGCTGAAAGACAGGACGTTGGTAAGTCGGTAGCTCTTCGGGTAATCAACTACAGACTAAACAAAATCTTTACTACTGCCCTGGAGGACCAGGATTAACGCTGAGCTCAGCCTTCAAGTATCGTTGCCATCATGTCCGCCTGGTCGGCCCTCACTTACTCCATAAAATAGTAAGAGGGGAGCTGGCCTGAAAAAAGAGGATGCCATCATCGATGGCATCCTCTTTGCAACGTTGTAGCCTTGCTTACTAGAACTTGTAAGCGGCGCTAAGAACGACTCTGCGATCAGGATAGCCCACGAAACACAGCGGTCCTTTTTCACTAACACAATGTTGATAAATGGCCTCTTCGGTGAGATTCACCGCTTCGACACCAAACATCCAGTGATCTTTCAGTGTGTAAAACATACTGGCATTGAGCTGCCCTCTGTCCAATGTGTGAACAGGGAAACTGAACGTACTGCTTCCGCTCGTATTTGCTCCGCCACCGAAGTCCTGTGTACGGAATCCTTCACGCCATGTGTAACGCATTCTTGCAGAGAAATTATACTTCTCATAATACAAAGTGAAGTTGTAAGCAGTTTCGGAAAAATCAAGCAGCCCGCGATCTATACAGACATCGCCAAGGACTTGCTCTCCGCGACCCGAAGTGCAATCCTCATCGGATCCACCGCTGAAGTCCTGAAAAGTGGCGTTGGCGACCACGCCGAAACCAGATGCCCAGCCCCACTTGTCTTCCCAGTTTGAAAAGTCGTACTGGAAGGCAAACTCCCAACCTGACACCGTGGTCGTTTCAGGATCATTTCCAGGTATCGTGAAGTCAACACACATGCCCAACTGTTCCGGGTCACCCAGGATATTAGGTACAACGATAGGGTTATAGATACCGCCGCCTGGACACGATGGGTCTGTCTCACGGGCGAGGCCACCTGGAACGCTTGGATCGGAAAGAAGTACAGCACCTTCATATCTTTCACCAAATATGTTGGTGCGTTCTTTTCTGAAATAACCGGCACTCAAGACCGCTGCCTCGGCAAAGTACCATTCGACTGAAAGGTCCAAGGAGTCTACCTCTTCAGGTTCCAGGCCGGGGTTACCCAATGCAATAACGGAATTTTCCTGGTTATCGTAGTCGAATCCGGTAGCCAGTTGGTTAAAATTAGGACGCCTGATATCCGTGGAATAACCAAAGCGAGCAACTAGATTATCTGTTGCATCCCAAACGAGGTTTAAACGAGGCAGCCAGAAGTCGTAACTACCCTTTGTGGATTGAAGGTCTCTGTTTCCACTGGCATCCTCGGGGCCATATCCCATTGAATCAATGTCAGTGTCCAGATAACGCACACCTATATTGCCGCGGACATTGCCCCAAGCAAAGCTTGTTTGCAGGTAGAAGGCGCTGGTGTCTTCACGGATATCATAGTATGAATCCTGTTTAGAACTCAGATCCAGCACCACATTTCCAGGTTTATCCGGATTGTGCGCGAGTGTGGCAGCTTGAAGAATTCTTACCACTTCGTCCGGGTTATTAAATATGCGATCCGCATCGAAGAGAAGGAAGTTCCGGATGAACATATCTCTGCCGTCGGCACGGCCATAGTTATCGGGACCGGGAACAAGAAGCTCTGCGAACGAGCTACCGTTAGGGCTATCTACCATTTTGCTGAAGCCACCAATCCGGTCCTCTCTGGCATTAAACTCACTTTGAGATTCACTGCCACGAAAACCAAAATCTATGGTCTGAAAGCCCCCCATATCCAAAAAGTAAGTAAAGTCGAATCGTAATGCGTCTTCAGAATTATCGGTAGAGTTGTTACCTACGATAACCTGATCAAGAACAACATTGGCTGGATCGAGTAAACTGTCAGGTGATGGTGCAAACGGCGAGTTATAATTGACGCCCCATGCCAGTGACTTGCCGGACAAATCATATTCGAATGGCACGCAATTATCGTTGCTGCTCCCGTCGAGAGGGCAATTAGGGTTAATAAAGTTCAGAGTCGGGCTTACGTTGGGGTTCCACGTTTCCGAGCTGGTCGATGCGTACTCAAAACTCGCAAGCCACTTGTCGTTTTCCCACTCACCACCTATTGCAAATAATGTACTGTCTGTCTCACGAGAACCTGTATCACTTGAGAAACGCAGGTTTGGATCGTCATCATCAAAGTCAAGATCTGGCTCTATGGAGCCCGCAAGTGCTGCC
>CBDTVF010000092.1:0-9525 GCA_965363775.1 uncultured Gammaproteobacteria bacterium | reverse complement strand
TAAAAAGTAAAGAAACCATCAAATGGGAAGATGGCAATGAGTACCCACTGATCAAGGTGGAAGTCTCCAGCGCGTCTCACCCGTTTTATACCGGAAAGCATAAGTTAATGGATACAGGTGGTCGCGTAGACCGCTTTAAACGCCGTTACCAAAAGTAATCTTGGTAGACTAAATCTGAAGGCCCGGAATGGCTCTGCCCATTCTGGGCCTTTTTCTATGCGTGTCAAAAGAAAAAATTTCCGAATTGTGAGATACTTTGGGGTCGTTATAGAAGAAGAATTTTAAGTGATTCTCATTCGTGTAAGCCGCTAATCCACAAGGAGTGTTCCTATGTCCGATCAACGCGTAGTAATCAAAGACGAAGGTACTGGCAAAAGCCTCGAGTTACCCGTCATAAAGGGTACCGATGGTGAGCCATGTCTGCAGATTAAAGCCGTACCTTCAACTCTGGGTTACTTTACCTACGATCCGGGCTTCACAGCCACCGCCTGCTGTACCAGTAAGATTACATTTATAGACGGTGAAAAAGGTATTTTGCGTTATCGCGGTTATCCGATTGAGCAATTAGCAGAAAATAGCAGTTTTCTCGAAGTTGCATATCTATTGTTATCAGGTGAGTTACCAACAGAAACTGAATTCGAAGAATTCGAAAATGACATCACCTATCACACGATGATCCATGAAAAGTTGAATACCTTTATAGGCGGCTTTCACTATGACGCGCACCCCATGGCGATGATGACCAGTGCCGTGGGTTCACTGGCAGGTTTTTATCATGATCGGTTGGACATGAATAATCCCGAACACCGGATGCTGACGGCAAAGCGCATGATCGCCAAGATGCCAACCATTGCAGCGGCTTGTTACAGACACCATATGGGGTGGCCGACTGCTTATCCAAAGAATTCACTGAATTATACCGAGACCTTCCTGGACATGATGTTCTCGGTACCCTCCGAAAAATATGAAGTCAGCAAGGTCGCTGCCAAGGCATTTGATCTGCTATTCATATTGCATGCCGATCATGAGCAGAACGCCAGCACCTCCACCGTCAGGCTTGTAGGTTCAACAGGTGCCAATCCATATGCTTGTGTAGCCGCAGGTATATCCGCACTTTGGGGTCCTGCGCATGGAGGCGCCAACGAGGCTGTGCTGGATATGCTCGGTGAAATCGGTGATGTTTCCCGGGTGGGAATGTATATCGACAAGGCCAAAGACAAGAATGATCCATTCCGGTTGATGGGCTTTGGTCACAGGGTTTATAAGAATTTTGACCCGCGGGCAACCATCATTCGTAAAGCTGCGTACGAAGTTTTGCAAGAGCTTGGCAGCAAGGATCCGTTGATGGAACTGGCCATGGAACTGGAACGTATTGCATTGGAAGACGAGTACTTCATTGAGAAGAAACTCTATCCAAATGTCGATTTTTATTCCGGTATTATTTATAAGGCACTTGGAATCCCGAACAGCATGTTTACCGTTATGTTTGCCATAGCAAGGACGGTTGGCTGGGTTTCACAGTGGTTGGAGCAAGAGGAAGTTGGAACACCTATTGGTCGCCCGAGACAGGTCTATAACGGTGCTCCTGAACGCGATTACATCTCGGTTGATTCACGCTGATCTGAAGCCGAAAAGTATTTTGCATAAAGGAGGGGCGTTCATTTTTATGAGCGCCCCTTTTTAACCACCATAAGGATCATCTTCCTCAACACCGGTTTCAGACTGAATACCCTCCACTGCCTCTTCCATGGGTGGAAGACTGCCCATTTCAAATACTTCCATCACTGCATCCTGGTTCTCAATTCTGGCCAGCAATCCTGTCACCGGATCAATTCGTGCCTTGGTGATGCCTTCGGGTATTTCCGGAATCTGTTCCGCTACGTCCTGTAATGCTACCCGCATGTAGTCCATCCAGATGGGTAAGGCCGCTTTTCCGCCAACCTCATAGCGCCCCAGTGGTTCATGACTGTCAAAACCGACCCAGACTGACGTTACGATCTCAGTGTTGTAACCGGAGAACCATGCGTCACGCTGTTCATTGGTTGTGCCGGTTTTACCCGCCAGGTCGTTACGCCCCAATTGCATGGCTTTTTTGCCGGTTCCCCGCCGCACAACATCCATCATCATTGAGCGCACCAGGTATGCATTTTGCTCGCTGATGACACGAGGGGCGGGTGTTGATATGGCCACCATATCCTCCTGCACGGACGATTCCTGCTCAACGACCTGAAGATCCTCTTCGGCCTCAAGTTGCAGAGGCCTGAAGCTTGGTTCCACTTTAACTGTCGCCTCAACCTGTTCAGGCTCGATTGCATCGTCTGTTGCGCAGTCGTCACAGACCACACGGGGGCTTGTAGCGAATAGCACAATGCCTTTTGCATCAACTATTTTCTCCAGGAAATAGGGGTCAACCAGGTAGCCGCCGTTGGCAAATACTGCATAGCCCCTGGCGATGCTGATGGGTTTAAGTGAGGCGCTACCAAGCGCCATGGACAAATTACCCGGTAATTCTGCAGGGTCAAACCCAAAAGAACTGATGTGCTCAATTGCGTATGGGATGCTGATTTCCCGCAAAAGCCTGATAGAAA
The DNA here is from genome assembly GCA_965363775.1 of uncultured Gammaproteobacteria bacterium. Lineage (GTDB taxonomy): Bacteria > Pseudomonadota > Gammaproteobacteria > Xanthomonadales > SZUA-36 > SZUA-36. The sequence goes on along the minus strand of CBDTVF010000092.1, from coordinate 6,937 downwards.
CAAGGTTCTGGGAATTGACCATCGCTTCACGAAGTCGAGTGGGACCGAAAAACTCTTCGCTGAAATTTTGTGGTTTCCAGTCCCTTTCCAGCTCGGCGTCGCTGAACACAATGGGGGCATCATTGACGATACTGGCAGTCGTTTTGCCTTTCGCCAATGCAGCGGAGTAGATAAATGGCTTGAACCCGGATCCCGGTTGGCGACGACTCTGGACAACACGGTTGAATTTGCTGCGCGTGTAGTCATAGCCACCCACCAGTGCCTTGATCGATCCATCATGTGGGCTCAGTGAGATCAATAAGGCCTCTGGTTCGGGTAGTTGAGCCAGTTCACGCCTGCCCTCGTCACGCAGACGTGTACGGACTATGTCGCCAACGCTTAGTACATCTGCAACACTCTTGGGCTCAAACCCCACACGCTCGCGTGTGATGAATTTTTTTGCCCACGACATATCGTCGAGGGTCAGTGCGATGGTCTGACCGTCGGCCTGGTAGATCAGCGCGAGGTCTTCATCCACTTCAGTGACCAGTCCTGGCGCGAGTCCGGCCATGGGCTTATAGGGTCTTAGAATTTCATCCCAGTTTCCCGTTGTTTTGCTTTTCTCCAGGTCGAAATGCGCTTCGGCGCCGCGGTATCCATGCCTGTGGTCGTATTCCTCAAGGCCGTCTGTAACCGCCTGACTGGCGGCAGCCTGAAAGCGGGAGTTAATGGTGGTGTATACCTCGTAACCGCCGGTATAGGCCGACTGGCCAAATCTTGCCAGCATCTCCTTGCGGACCATTTCTGCAAGGTAAGGTGCAGAGACCTCGGTTGTAGCACCATGATAATACGCGGTGTTTCTCTCACTGATGGCGGTGTCGTATTCAGTGCTATTGATGAAATCGAGTTCCAGCATTCGTTCCAACACGTAGTTTCGACGACTCATGGCGCGCGCTGGTGATGTAATCGGGTTTATTCTTGAAGGCGCTTTTGGCAGTGATGCGATCATCGCGCATTGTGCCAGGGTCAGTTGAGTGACGGGTTTGCCGTAATAAACGTCAGCGGCAGCACCAACACCATATGCCCTGTGCCCCAGCAGGATTTTATTCAGGAAAAGCTCAAGGATTTCATCCTTGGAAAATTCCCTTTCAATCTTCAGTGCCAGGAAAATTTCCCTGATTTTGCGTGTGAAGGTTTTATCAAGTGTCAGAAAATAGTTTCGCGCAAGTATCTGGGTAATTGTACTCCCACCAATCGTTTTCTCCCCGGTTGTTGCCAGGGTCCAGACAGCGCGGGTAATACCCTGGTAGTCAATTCCGGGATGTTCATAGAACCTTTTATCCTCACCGGCTATAAAAGCGTTCTTCAGATTGGCAGGCATTTCTTCAATACGGATGGGAATTCTACGCTTTTCACCAAAAACGCTGATCAATTTGCCATCCTGAGTGTATACTCGTAAAGGTACTTGGAGCTGTACGTCACGTAGTGTTTCAACATCCGGAAGGTCTTTTGAAACAATGAGATATGTAACAAATATCGTGACAATTCCCAGTACAGATGAGAGAATCAGAAAACGAAAAAGTAAACGAAATGCTTTTTTCAAAACTTTATCCTGCTATGCTTAGCATCAGAACATGGAATTTTAGTTGATATAGCCTTCTCCGGATAGCGGGAGAAGGGACAGAATAAGATACACCGCATCGGACAGGGAATGCCGGTAATGACGAGTGTTGATCAGTCGTAGTACCTGTAGTTTCCTTCTGCTTTCCAAGCAGCTGTCTGCTAGCGCGTAAATCATTCTGTAATTGAATACCACAAGGTATTTGAGTATTACAGAGTTTTCTGTTAAAAACAGCTATAAGAAGTCTCACTAAACCATTGACAAGGGAAGGAATGGGGGAGTCTTGAAACTGTTTGCAAAAAAAACAGATCCAGTTATAGGGCTGGATATAGGTTCGACAAGTGTACGATTGTTGCAATTGTCTAACCAAGGGTCCGGATACCGGATTGACCACTTTGCTATAGAGCCGCTTAGCAAGGGCGTAGTGGTCGATAAGACAGTACAGGATGTTGAAGCTATATCGAACGCCATCTCGCGCGCGGTCAAGGCTTCGGGCACGCGTGCCAAATCCTGTGCGATAGCGGTTTCCGGTTCGGCCGTATTTACCAAGACGATCAGTTTGCCGGCAGATCTTGCCACCTCTGATATTGAAAGTCAGGTTCAAATTGAGGCCAATCAATACATACCATACCCTCTTGATGAAGTCAGCCTTGATTTTGAAGTGCTGGGGCCATCACCGCGCAATGCGGATATGATGGATATCCTGCTGGCGGCCAGTAAGAGTGAAAATATTGAAAGCCGTCAGGATGCTATTGATAGCGCGGGTTTAAGAGCCAAAGTCGTTGACGTTGAAGCTTTTGCAATTGCAAATGCCTTCGAACTGATTCGACAGCGTGATGGCGTAAATCGCGGTGAGGCAGTTGGTTTCTTCGATATGGGTTATGACCTGACAACCTTACTGGTTATCAAGGGTGGCCAGGTTATCTATACCCGTGACCACCCTTTCGGTGGGCATCAGTTGCTGGAAGAAATTCAGCGCCGCTATGATATGACAATTGAGCAGGCCAGCTTCTTTGAACGGAATGAAGAAGCACCGGAAGACTTTGAGGAAGAGGTCCTGGAGCCTTTCCAACTGAACATTGTTCACCAAATCTCCCGGGCACTCCAGTTTTACGCCTCCAGTAATGAATACTCAAATATAAGCACAATCTACCTGTCAGGGGGCGCAGCATCGCTGAAGGGCCTGGCACCAATGGTGCAGCAGGAACTGGGTATGACAACGCGCATTGCTGATCCCATTACCGGGTTGGAAATTGCCCAGAATGTGGCCGTGACAGCGATCAGACGTAATGCCAACAACCTGATGATAGCCATGGGGTTGGCTTTGAGAGGGTTTGACTAATGGCCAGAATCAATTTATTGCCATGGCGGGAGGAACTACGCAGGGAGCGGCAACGTCGATTTATGTCAACACTGCTGGGATCCCTGATTCTTGGCGTAGTTTTGGTCTTTCTGGTGGGAACTGTTTTTGATCAGAAAATCAACCATCAGCAATTCCGAAATGAATTGGTCAAGAAAGAAATCCAAAAACTGGAAGTGAAGATAAAGAGAATTGACGAGCTGGAACGCACCCGGGAACGTTTGATTTCGCGCAAACAGGTTATTGAGCGCTTGCAGGCCAGTCGGTCCATGACAGTGGAGTTGCTTGACAATCTGGCCAAGTCAATTCCGGTAGGCGTTACACTGACGACCATACGACAACAGGGAACTACGCTGCAATTGACTGGTACAAGCCAGTCCAATGCACGGGTATCGGCCTACCTCAGGGAATTGGAATCCAATATCCTGTTCATAAATCCGCAGCTCGATTTTGTCCGAACAACACCCAGACCTGCCACCGCCACTGAACCTTATCAGTTCAGTATCAGGGTGAATATGCGTCCTGCACAGTCATCCGATGAAGATCTTGACTTCGCAGATCAGGGAGGTTCGCAATGATACTCGATGATTTCAGAAATGCTGACTTTTCAGATCTTGGTAGTGCACCGGGGGCTGTCCGCTATACCTTACTTGCTGTTGTGCTGATCCTGATCCTGGTGGCCGGTTACTTCCTGCTCATAGAAGACAAGAAGATTGAACTGGAGCAAACACGCAAACAGGAATCGGTATTGACGGCCGATTTTGAAGTCAAACAACAGAAAGCGGCGAACCTGGAAGCTTATGAAAAGCAACTGGCGGATATGCAGGAACTGTTGAAGACTATGTTCAGGCAGTTGCCGGGCAAGACCGAAATGGACAAGTTGCTGGTCGATGTTTCGCAGACGGCACTGGCCGCAGGTATCGACGTACAGTTATTTGAGCCACTGGCTGAAAGTTTTCAGGATTTTTATGCGGAACGACCGATCGCTATCCGAATGCTGGGGGACTACCATGAATTTGGAGACTTTGTCAGCGGTGTGGCAGCGTTGCCCCGGGTGGTCATCCTGACGATGCATGACATTTCGTTGAAACGTGCGGCAGCAGGTCAGAGTCGCTACGGTGATTCGGAAGGTCGGCTGATCCTGGAGGGAACAGTCAAGACTTATCGTTATGTGGACGAAGAAGAAGTCGCTCAGAGATCAGCGGAGCAGACACCATGAAACGTATCGGCAAACAACTAAGACATGTTGCTGGAGCGGTGTTGGTGATCATGATGTTATCGGCATGCACCGAGAGTATGGATGATCTGGACAAGTACATCGTCGCAGTTAAAGCGCGACCGGCTGATCCGATCGAGCCGATTCCACCGGTTAAAACATACACGCCTTATGAATATGATGGGCAGACCGGTCGTGATCCATTCCGCCAGTCATTGAGTGAGGGCAGTGACGATGTGCGTGCTACAGCAGGCACCGGACCTCGACCGGATTTCGAACGACCCAAAGAATATCTGGAACGCTATGAGCTTGATACCCTGTCGATGGTCGGGAGGTTCAGTAAAGAGGAGTCTGACTGGGCCCTGGTGCGTGATCTTGAGGGCGTGATCCACCGTGTGCCTATGGGTGATTACATCGGCAAGAATCACGGAAGAGTGGTCGAAATAAGTGATGCACAATTAAGTTTAAGTGAATTAATTTCAGATGGCGCGGGTGGTTGGCTTGTCAGGGAAGCATCTATCGCCTTGGATGAAGGATAATCCGGTTAGCGCATGGATAAAGCGCGACTTAGAGGGTACAGCCATGCAAAGCAAAGAAGATTTTAAATTGAAACAGGTACTGGCCGGCAGATGGGGACAGTTTATGGATAGCAGGAAGACAGGAATACGTTTAGGTCTTGGGTTGGCACTTCTGGTATTACCGGTGCTGTCGGCCTGGGCATCAAGTGACGTAACCGCAGCAGACTACAGCAGCAATGCCGCAGGTGATGTAATCATCACCCTGTCAACGAACGGTGATGATCCAAAAGTGAGTGTGTTTGCGACCGAAAGCCCGGCGCGAATCATCCTGGATCTGGCAGATACCAACAGTAATGTTGATGCAAACCCGGTTTCTGTGGGTATTGGATCGGTGCAAAAATTTACCACACTGGCTGCCGGTGGCAGAACACGGGTTATGGTGGATCTCTCCAGACCGGTGACCTATGACTACCAATCTGGCAATGGCCAGGTTGTTTTATCGATTACTGGTAGTGGCACAGGATCTACTGCGCCACGTTCAAGTGGCACCGCTAAATTTACCGTTCAAAATGTAGATTTCCGTCGTGGAGAGGATGGCCAAAGCAGGGTAATTGTCAGTCTTGATCAGGGTGGTTCAAACATATCTGTAAATTCACGCGAAGGTGGCATTTCCGTTGACCTTTTTGATGCAAATCTACCTGAAGCACTGAACCAGCGTCTGGACGTCATGGATTTTGCGACACCGGTACAAATTATTGATTCCGGCGAGGTGGGTGATGCAGTGCGACTGGAAATTGATGTGGCCGGTCTGTACGAGCACATGGCCTACCAATCAGGAAACGACTGGATCATTGAGGTTTCAGAACTCGCCGCAACTTCGGTCGGTGCATCCAAGGAAATCGTTGAGTTTTACGAGGAAAAAGAATACCAGGGTGCCCGTGTAACCTTTAACTTCCAGGATATCCCGGTTCGCTCCGTATTACAGTTAATTGCCGATGTCTCGAATCTCAATATCGTGGTCGCTGACAATGTTGGCGGCAACCTGACCCTGAGGCTCACCAATGTGCCATGGGACCAGGCGCTGGATATCGTGCTCGATGCCCGTAATCTTGATAAGCGCGAGAACGGCAATGTTATCTGGATTGCGCCTACGGCGGATATCGCCGCACGTGAACAGCAGTTGTTACAGGCCATGCAGGATCGTAAAGAACTGGAGCCGCTTGCGACCGCGCTTATCAGCGTCAGCTATGCAACTGCCGAAGATTTGCAGGCACTGATCGACCAAGCACGTTCAAATAGTAGCGGAAGTGGTGATGATGTCGGTTTGTTATCCGATCGAGGTACGGTTGCGATTGATGCAAGGACCAACACCTTGATGGTTACCGATACACCAGACCGGATTGAAGCGATTCAGAAACTGGTACTGGATCTCGACCGGCCGGTCAGACAGGTTCAGATCGAGTCACGCATCGTCATTGCCAGCAGTGACTTTGCACATGCAATAGGTGTGCGTTTCGGTGTGACAGGTTTACATAATGCACGCAATGTCCTCGGACTTTCCGGCGATAGCCGTTCCGCAGACCAGGTCAGGTCCAGTGCGGATGTAACCTCTCCTGATGTTCTGGGTCGTTATAACGTCAACTTGCCGGTTGCCGAGCCCAATGCCGGCAGTTTCGGGGTTTCGTTCCTGGCGGGTAATGTCCTGCTCGATCTCGAATTGACAGCACTTGAGGAAGAGGGTGATGGCGAAGTCATCTCCACCCCAAGAATTGTCACGGCCAACCAGTCCGAAGCCTTCATTCAACAGGGTGTGGAAATACCCTATGAGCAAGCCGCATCTTCCGGTGCTACTGCTGTCCAGTTTAAGGAAGCCGTACTTGAGTTACGCGTAACACCTTTGATTACACCGGATAACCGTGTTCAACTTGAACTCGAGATCAAACAGGATACGGTCGGTGAGATTTACCAAACTGGTCGGGGTGGCTCAGTACCTTCTATTGACACACGTGAACTGGCCACATCAGTGCTGGTGAATAATGGTGAAACGGTCGTTCTGGGTGGAATCTTCCAGGATGAACGTAAAAGACAGGAAGACAGGATCCCGTACCTGAGCAGCATACCGGGAATTGGCAACCTGTTTAAACGCCGCGCCAATCAAACCAAGAAACGTGAACTGCTGATGTTCGTGACACCGACTATTGTGGAAGATCGCCCGGTAGTGAATTAATCTTTAAGAACCTATG
>CBDTVF010000091.1:0-9577 GCA_965363775.1 uncultured Gammaproteobacteria bacterium | reverse complement strand
TGATATGATTTTCAACGTTTTATTGCGAAAACTTAACTATTTCACTATGCATCGTTCCGGGTTTACCAGAGGCTCCATACTTTGGGAAGATGGAGCTATGAAAACATCAAAAAATAATTCCCCGGAAGTGCGGAAGAAGGCTGTAAGCATGGTGCCATAAACACCGCTGGCCAGGTCCTTGCGAATGGGGCGCTACCCGAGAAGCTGACCTCATGCAAACTGTGGGTGGTTTAATACCCCGATTGAAGCTGAGATCGCACGAGGATTGTTATTAGACGCATGAATTACGTGACCGGTGAGTTAACCCGCTTCACCCTGCCCGATGAAACTGCCAGGGATCCGCATACAATGGTGTTTTCCGGCAAGGATGAAATCTGGTTCACGATGCAGTGGAGTAATTACGTCGGTCGCTTGAACAAACGCAGTGGTCATATAGACCTGGTTCCGATGCAAACCGAGCGGGCACAGCCCTACGGTATCAAGATGGATTCAAAAGGCCATCCGTGGATTGCATTACTGGGCACCAACGGACTGGCCACGGTTGACCCCAAAACACTGGAACTGAAAGTAGTTTATCTGCCACGTGAAGACGCCCGTCTGCGCAGATTGGCCATAACACGTGACGATACGATCTGGTACACCGATTACAGCCAGGGTTATATCGGCCGGTATGAACCCGAGACCGGCGAATTCACCGAGTGGAAAACACCCAGCGAAAAATCCGCCCCCTACGCGATGGCTACTGATAGCCTTGACCGTATCTGGTTCGTAGAAACCTGGCCGCAACCAAACCTTCTGGTGGGTTTTGATCCGCTTCTGGGCACGTTCTTTAGCGTAACCCCCATTCCAAGTGGTGGGGGCTCGGTCCGGCACATGGTCTACGACCCGAACCGCAACAGCCTGTGGTTTGGCACGGATACCAATAACCTGGCGCAGGCAGTATTACCTTAAAAGCCCTGCTATAAAAACACCGACCTGCTACAAGTCTTCCGGCTCACCCTGCCACAAAAGCTTGTATCCAAGTTCGTCGGCTTCATCGACGCTTTCCAGTAATGCACTGAATTTTTCCTTGAACAACTTATCCGCATGCGAGGTTTCGTGTTGATCGAAAGATCTCCAGTAGGTCAGAATGGCCACGTGCTTTTCATCATTGCCCGGGTTGTTGATTGAACCTTCGGATGATGCAAATCCTGTGAATTCGAAAACCTGGCCCGCGATAAAGCCACCGTCGTCCCGATAGTTGTTCTTCACAACATTACACATCTCGCCAAGTTCCAACTCCACGTCCTCAGCGGTGACACCTTCTTTCAAGTAAACCCGGTTAAAAAGCATGACGCAATCAAATGGAATGGTGATTGGATGGAACATAAACTTAAACCTCTCGTAGAAGTTAACAATGTTCGATATATAGTAAGCGGCGTTGGAGTCGCAATCAATGTGAATGCGGGTGATTGGATAACTACTGGCAATATAGCTTTACTAATGCCTATACTTCTATCCTATTCAACGGTTCCTGAGCCAACGTGAGACTAACAATCAAAACAAAAATTTCGCATCATGCTACGTAAAATCCTGCTCCCCATCATATTTCTCCTGCTGGGATACGGTTTCTGGGTCAGCGAAGAGTTCAAAACCATCACCGCGGGTGTTGCCGTCTTCCTGTTTGGCATGATCTCTCTGGAAGAAGGGTTCAAAACATTTACCGGTGGAACGCTGGAGAAAATTCTCAGGCGATTTACCAGCAACACCCCCAAGAGCATGATGTTTGGTGTCGTTACGACCTCGATTATGCAATCCAGCTCATTGGTCTCAGTGATTACCATTTCATTTCTCAGTGCTGGTCTGCTGGAGCTGACATCTGCGATCGGTATCATTTTTGGCGCCAACCTCGGAACAACGACCGGTGCCTGGCTGGTGGCCGGCTTTGGCCTGAAGGTCAACCTGTCATCCTATGCCATGCCAATGTTGGTGTTCGGTGTCATCCTGATGCTCCAGCAGGCCAAAAATCTCAAGGGAGCAGGATACGTCCTGGCCGGACTTGGGTTCCTGTTCCTGGGTATCCATTACATGAAAGATGGTTTTGATACCGTCGGCCAGGGAATAAACCTGGCGGAATATGCCATGACTGGCTACCCCGGTGTGTTTGCCTTTGCCGGTATCGGAATACTTGCCACCGTGATCATGCAATCCAGCCACGCAACCCTGGTACTAACCCTGGCTGCGCTCGCCACCCAACAGGTCAGTTATGAAAATGCCCTGGCGCTGGCTATCGGTTCCAATGTTGGAACGACGATTACGGCCATTATTGGTGCACTCAGCTCCGGTGTTGATGGTAAGCGATTGGCTGTTGCCCACCTTATCTTCAATTTGTCGACCGGCTTGATTGCCGTACTGGGTATTTACAAGTTAATTATCGCTGTTGACTGGATCAGTGGACATCTGGGTATCGCCGGGGATAACTACACCCTCCAACTGGCAGTATTCCACACGCTCTTCAATGTCATTGGAATTGTTGTAATGCTTCCACTGATGAAGCCAATGGTGAAAATGCTTGAGAAACTCATGCCCATTCCCGAGCCTGAAATCGAGCGTCCCAAATACCTCAGCACGGCTTCCATGGACGTGCCTGATGCGGCGGCCGAGGCAGTCAGAAATGAAACTATCCGACTTTATGATATTTCAGTCGGTGTCATCGCCAATGGTCTGAACATACACCGGGAGGTTTTTCACTCAGACCTAAAGCCTAAACATGTGGTTAAAGAATCAACCGATATTATCGATAAGGATATCGATGATGTCTATGAGCGCAAGATAAAGGCCCTGTATGGCGCCATTGTTGAATTCATCATTCATACCAAGACCGGTTATTCCAAAGGCTCACTCAGGGAAGAAATGAGTGCCCTGCGTGGCGCTGGCCAACATATTGTTGAGGCCGTGAAGGGCGTAAAACACCTGGGCAAAAACCTCGATCTCCTATTGAAGTCGGACAATTCTTACATCACCAAAGAGTACGATAAACTGAGATACCTGATCGTCCGTGTTTTGAGAAAAATAGACGCCAGCAGAACAGTTGGCAAAGAGGATTCGTCGTTTTTGTCACTGGATCTGGATCCACTCAAACTCGAGATCGAGAAAAAGACCGATAAAATCTCCGTGGGTCTGGACAAACTGATCAGAAAAGACCAAATTGACGTACATATGGCAACCTCGATGATGAATGATATCTCCTACTGTAAAGAGGTTTGTTGGGACCTGGTCGAGGCCGGTATGGTTTTATTCACTACATCAAGCAGAGATGATCAAAGTGCCATGAGAAGCATTGCACTTGATGAGCACGAAATTGCCGAGATTGCTGAAACATCTTAAATGGAGACCATTCTGTGAAAATTAAGCGTCTGCTAGACAAGCTATCTGGAATTCTCAACGATAAACGTAAAGCGCAAATAAAGAAGTACAAGTCGCTCAAGAAAGTGCTTAAAGCCCTGCGCAATGAAAAGACCATCTTGCAAGAAACCCTTGCCCGGACAAACGATAAAGAATTGCAGCATGAGATTGAATCCCGTCTGCAAATAATTTCAGCACAGCGGAAAAAGGGGCTGAAGGTATTGAAGGAACTAAAAAAGGAACGGAAAGGCTGAACCGTATAGAACACCCGAAAGTAAAAGACTGCTCTTTTCTGATTAATTGACCTAGTCCTCATCCAAACTGACATATGTCAGCCCACGCTTGGCTATCTTGTTGAATAATATGCTTTCGAAAAAAAATGCGACCTGATCGCCCTTCGACGTCTCAAAAAAAATAGGAGCAACTCGTGGAACTCAAAAACATCCAAGGAATAGAAGAAGCCACCCGGTTTGGACGTCGGGAGATGTTTCGTATCGGAACTGCCTTGATATTTATTGCCATGGTGATGCTGTATGCATCCACGATTGACGTACTGGATAGACCTTTCAGTATCGAGTTGATTGTCGCCGCCATGATCGGTGGTTACATGGCGATGAATATTGGTGCCAATGATGTGGCCAACAATGTCGGGCCGGCCGTTGGTTCCAAGGCATTGACCATGGTTGGTGCGATTATCATAGCCGGTATTTTCGAGTCAGCCGGGGCACTGATTGCAGGTGGTGATGTTGTCGGTACCATTAAAAAAGGCATTATTGATCCTTCCCTCATTCCTAGCGGAGATGTTTTTGTCTGGTTGATGATGGCAGCCCTGCTGGCCGGTGCAATTTGGTTAAATATGGCAACCGCGATCGGTGCACCAGTGTCTACCACCCACTCTATCGTCGGTGGTGTACTGGGAGCTGGTATCGCAGCCGGTGGTTGGGAAATTGCCAACTGGGCAACCATGGGGAAAATCGCCGCAAGCTGGGTGATATCTCCTGTACTTGGCGGGATTATCGCCGCCATTTTTCTATATTGGATAAAACATTCCATCACCTACAAGAAAGATATGGTCAGCGCTGCGCGAAAGATGATGCCAATTCTGGTCGCACTAATGGCGATGGCCTTCAGTACTTACCTGGCTCTCAAAGGACTTAAGAAGATCTGGCACATTGACTTCATAACAGCCCTGGGTATCGGTTTGGCCTGTGCTATTGTGGTTTATTCAATAGTGACGCCATTGGTACGCAAGCACTCAAAGAAAATGAAAAATGAGAAGAGCAGTGTGAATTCACTGTTCACCTTGCCTCTCATTTTTGCAGCCGCAATGTTGAGTTTTGCCCACGGCGCCAATGACGTTGCCAACGCTGTTGGACCCCTGGCTGCCATCAATGATGCGGTTGTCAGCGGTGGTGTCGCCGCCAAGGCTTCGATTCCAATATGGGTGATGGCGGTTGGTGCCATCGGTATCGTAATAGGCCTTGCATTGTTCGGACCAAAATTGATTAAAACGGTGGGTACTGAAATTACCCAACTGGATCAGATGCGTGCTTTTAGTGTCGCAATGGCCGCTGCAATTACAGTTATCATTGCCTCACAACTTGGTTTGCCGGTGAGTTCAACCCATATTGCCGTCGGCGGGATTTTTGGCATTGGCTTCTTGCGTGAATACCTCAAGGCCAACTATTCCAAGATCATTCATGATATTGAGCACCACCACACTGGTAAAGACCACGATGAAGTGGAGAACTTTCTACAAGAGTTCAATTCAGCCTCAATGGAAAAAAAACGGCATATGCTGGAAGATATGAAAAAGCACACAGCCAAAGCTGATCTGACCAAGAAAGAGCGCAAAGCACTGGGTAGGGTTTACCGACAAGAGCTGGTTAAAAGATCGGCATTGAAAAAAATTGCCGCGGCCTGGGTGATTACCGTACCGGCATCAGCATTGATGGCAGCCATGATGTTCTTCACCATAAGGGGCATGATGCTACCATGAGGAAATGGCAATGACAGATACAATAGGTACAAGCCAGGTAAGCACATCCATTAATGATCAGGTTGTTCTCGTTGCCATCGATTTTTCAGAGGATTCAAAAGCAGCGCTGATTTGGGCAAGCAAGTATGCTGAACACAGGGGACTAAATCTAATCTTGCTGCATGTTGTACATGACTCGCCATCGCGTCCGGGTTTCTACCGCAAAAAGAGGATGGATCACCTGGAGCCCATGCAGGCGGTTGCGGAAACCATGATGTCCGAGTTCCTGGAACAACTGAAAGTGGAGCAACCTGACCTGGGTTATCTGGAAAATGCCGTGTTGAAATTCGTACCCGGTCTGCCGTCGAGCCGGATCGTCGAAGTGGCAGGCCTGCTCAACGTCAGTCTCATTGCAATGGGAAGTCGTGGATTAACTGGCCTGGAAAATATGCTGCTTGGCTCCGTCGCCGAGCGGGTGGTCAAACGGGCACCTGTCCCAGTTGTCGTCGTTAAGGCCGACAAAGTCGATAAGCTGAGTAAAAAGGAAATCAAACGAAAAGCGAAGAAACTGAAGAAAGAAAAGAATCGTTTGAAAGACATTCTTGATTTCCATCATAAACCTGAGGTTTCCGGTGATGCCGTTGGATAGTCCACTCGCCAGCTTTGACTTATGGGCCGGACTGTTTGGTGGTTTGGCCCTTTTTCTTTTTGGCATGGACGTAATGACCAAGGCGCTCAAATCAGCGGCTGGTGATTATATGAAAGACGTGCTGGGGAAATTGACCCGGAACCGCTTTGTCGGTGTCGGGATGGGTGCCTTTGTCACTGCTGTGATCCAGTCGTCATCAGTAACCACCGTGATCCTGGTCGGCTTCATTTCCGCAGGACTCATGTCGATGTCGCAAAGCGTGGCCGTGATTATCGGTGCCAACATTGGTACCACGATCACCGCACAGATTTTGGCCTTCAAGGTAACCAAGCTGGCACTGCCAATTATTGCCGGTGGTTTCCTTCTTTCTCTTACCGCAAAAAGCAACCAATGGAAGCAAATCGGTATGATCATGCTGGGCCTGGGCCTGGTGTTTTATGGCATGAGCATCATGAGTGGCGCACTCAACCCCTTGCGTAGCTATGAACCCTTTATCCAGTTCATGATTTCGATGGAGAATCCACTTTTGGGGGCTCTGGTCGGAGCATTGTTCACCGCTGTTGTCCAGTCATCGTCAGCCACCACCGGTATTCTCATCGTCATGGCATCCCAGGGCCTGGTCGGGATCGAATCGGCGATAGCCATCGCCCTGGGCGCCAACATCGGGACTTGTGTTACCGCTGCTCTGGCCAGCATTGGCAAACCCCGTGAAGCAGTACGTGCTGCTGTTGTCCACACATTATTTAATGTTGCCGGCGTCCTGCTTTGGATTTCCTTTATTCCCCAGTTGGCGGAACTGGCACACTGGATGTCTCCAACTGCAGAAGGGCTGACAGGTACAGACCTGCTGGCCGCCGAAACCCCCCGCCAGATTGCCAATATCCATACCTTTTTCAATATTGCAAATGCCTTCATTTTTGTGGGGTTCACAACTCAATTGGCGAAGCTGGTCGAATGGATGGTTCCGGATCGGCCTTTTCGGCCGGAAAAAGCGATGTTGCCGAAGTACCTGGATGATGATCTCGTCAATACACCACCGATTGCACTGGAAACTGTGCGCAGGGAACTCCGCCGGCTCGGCAAGAGAGTGCGCAAAATGGTAAAAGTCGTTATGCCTATAGCCATTACGGGTACACGGGCCGACCTGGAGCGTGTGGCTGAGATGGACAAGGTCGTGGATTCCCTGCATATCGCGATTATTGAATATCTGGGTAAGATCAGTCTTGAAACGCTTTCCAAACGACAATCGAAAGAGTTAATGCAATTGGTGGCGGTTGCCAATGCGATGGAACAAATCGGTGATCGTATTGCGACCGGGATGGTAACTTCGGCCAACAAACGAATTAATGAAGAGGTTAGCGTGTCACCACAAACTGCTGAAATTCTGAATAATTATCACGCGATGGTGGTCACCACTCTGGGTGATGCACTCAAAGCTGTGGCATCCCAGGATGAGGTGTTGGCGAAACAGGTTTGTCTACGGAAAAAAGACTTTACCCAGATGTCACGCGAGATTATCGAACATGGCATGGACCGTCTGACCGCTGATGAACCCAACCGGCTAAATACCTATGCACGTGAGATGGAGATCATGGAAATATTCGACAGCGTATTTTCGATTGCACGGCGGATTGCAAAGACGCAATGTTAGCGATAAGGTCAAGGTGGTGTTCCATGGTTGTCAGTCGGTGTCCAGCGCCTGTTCCAGTGCGTCGCAGACCGATTTTAAGACCTTGATACGGCCGTAGCGTTTACTTTCGTTTTCAACCAGGATCCACGGTGATTTCTTAACCGAGGTGCGCTGTATCATTTTGTGGGCAGCAAGGGCATATTCATCCCACCTTTCCCGGTTTCTCCAGTCTTCTTCGACAAGTTTCCAGCGTTTGTGGGGCGTATCCTCGCGCTCTTGGAAACGTTTTAACTGTTCCTCTTTGCTGATTTGCATCCAGAACTTGTGCAACACGATACCGTGTTCAATCAACTGGTCCTCAAAATCATTGATCTCGGCAAAAGCCCGTCGCCATTCATCATCACCGGCAAATTGTTCTATACGCTCCACCAGGACCCGTCCGTACCAACTGCGATCAAATATCGTAATCCTGCCTGCACGGGAAATGCAATTCCAGAACCGCCAAAGGTAGTGATAGGAATTTTCTACGTCGGTCGGTGCGGCGAAAGGATAGACCTTGTAATAACGTGCATCGAGTACTTCTGTGATTTGACGGATAGCGCCGCCTTTTCCGGCGGCGTCAGGACCTTCAAACACCAAAATGGTGGATAGCTTCTTTTGTACAGCCTGCTGGTGCAGTGTTGCCAGTTTGGCCTGGTAGATGACCAGTTCCTTACGGTAGGCTTTTTTGCCAAGGGATTGGGAAAAATCCAGACCATCCATAATCGTCACCGGTGGCGTGCCATCGCCATTGGTGGTTGGTGGACTGGTTTTTTCCTGTACTTCCGTGCGTAATTCGGCCAGGTATTTCTGGCGGATCTGTTCTTTGATCAGGTGATGTTCAAGTCGTTGCTTGAGTATTTCTCCAACACGCAAACTGCGGTAATAAAAATCCTCACCTTCTATGATTTCCCAAGGAGCATGACCAGTATTGGTCTGGGAAATGATTTTTTCCGCTGCTTCGATGAAGCGATCGTACATTTCCCAGTGTTTCCAGTCATCCGGAGACAGACGCCAGCTTCTTAAGGGATCATTTTCCAGTAACTTAAGACGGTCCTTTTGTACATCACTACTGATGTGCATCCAAAATTTGAGAACCATGGCCCCGTCATCTGACAATGCCTTTTCAAAATTGTTGATACGTTCCAGTTCTTTATTGAACTGATTTTCTGTGGATTTTCCATAAACGAAATCGAGCAATGGCGCTGAATAACGCCCGCTCAGGTAAACACCTATCTGCCCTTTGGGTGCCATGTGTCGCCAAAACCGCCAGAACACAGGTCTTTCAATTTCTTCATCAGATGGTTCGTTATATGCTTCTGTTACGATCCAGCGCGTATCCATCCACTTGTTGAGCAGGTTGACGGATGTGCCTTTCCCGGCACCACGCACACCAGCAAAATCCAGGATGACAGGAAAGTTCCCGTCGCTACGCAAACGTTGCTGTAAAGCGAGAAGATCTTCGCGAAGAATCAACTCTCTTTGCTTGAACTCACTCTTTGAAACCTTTTGACCCAATTCTGCAGTACTGAACATGAATTTTTCACCTGACCGACGTCGGCACAAGATAACATAGTTGGATATTTACTCCAGCATCAATGCCTGTGTTTTGTAAAACAGTCTAAGTAGAACAAGTACAAGTGGTTAAAAGCGCATTTAAGAAATAAATCGACCGTGTTGCATTTTCTGCTTCCGCATCTCCCGAAGTTCCGTCTCACCAGAAATAACAATTCGTTTGCTCGGCGTATAATCCAGGGTGCGTCTTCTGCCTCTGTATTTAGTCAGGTGCAATATCAGCTTCATCGTCTGCAGTCGAGCCTGATGTTTATCATCTGAACGGACTACATACCATTTCGATTCCGGGCGGTGCGATTTTAACAACAGACGATATTTCGTC
>CBDTVF010000090.1:0-9590 GCA_965363775.1 uncultured Gammaproteobacteria bacterium | reverse complement strand
TTAGAAACGCTGGGATATCCAGGTAATCAATACTCGTATCCGGTGAGGAGAACAAATCCGAGGGTTCCGCTGACGCCTCGCCTGTTGCCTGCTTGTACTGGTCATCACCGCCCATATAAGAAGGCTCCGGTTGACCCGTGGTTCCATTGCGAACTACATGGATCTGTGTTTCAACTGGCTCAACCGGTTTACGCTTTTTCTGGCTGTTATTCAAACCTGTAGCGACCACGGTTACGCGCAGTTCATCACCGATCTCCGGATCAATCACGGTACCAATAACAACGGTTGCATCATCTGATGCCAGATCGGATACGGCAGCACCAATTTCTTCGAACTCCCGCATCGTCAGGTTCATGCCGGCAGTGATATTAACCAGTACGCCACAGGCACCCTGCAGGTTGACATCTTCAAGCAACGGACTACCGATAGCTGACTGTACCGCCATGATCGCACGGTCTTCGCCCTTCGCCTGGCCAGCGCCCATCACTGCCATACCCATTTCCGACATCACGGTACGTACATCAGCAAAGTCTACATTGATAAGGCCCTGACGGGTAATCAACTCGGCGATACCCTGAACAGCGCCCTGCAGGACATCATTGGCAGCCTTAAAGGCATTCAACAGCAATGCATCTGAACCCATCACTTCGGGTAACTTGGAATTAGGAATGGTTATCAGGGAATCCACATGTTTGGATAGCTCTTCAATACCCTGCTCGGCTATCGTCATGCGTCGTTTTGCCTCGAAATGGAACGGCTTGGTCACCACGGCAACCGTCAAGATACCCAGTTCCTTGGCGGCCTGTGCAATCACAGGGGCTGCACCCGTACCGGTTCCACCACCCATGCCGGCGGTAATAAATACCATGTCCGCACCATCGATCATCTCGATAATCCGGTCGCGATCTTCCAATGCGGCCTGACGACCGACTTCAGGGTTTGCACCTGCACCCAGACCCTTGGTCACACTGGAACCGATCTGTAACAGGGTGCGACCCTTGAACTGCCTCAAAGCCTGGGCATCCGTATTGGCCGCAATAAACTCAACGCCTTCGATATTTGCATCTATCATCTGGGCAACGGCGTTTCCACCGCCCCCGCCGACCCCGATCACTTTTATCTCTGCACTCGGTGTGTAGTTTTCCACCAATTCAAACATTTTTATAACTCCTCTCGCTCGCCGTTAAAATATCCGCTAAATCCCGATTGACCGTCTTGTAACGATTTCTGCTCTTGAATCTATTTGTCCGGATCTACGAATTCCACTAACTGATTAACTGTTTCCCGTCCAGGTAAAAATCCTGACCGGCCCTAAAACTCTCCTCTAAACCAACTCTGAACCCTCGACAGAAGTGAATCACCACCGCTCGGATTCGCCAGGTTGCGGCTACTGTCCGCCTGGCTGCCGTAAAGCAACAGACCAACACCCGTCGCGTGTACCGGGTTTGAAACCACGTCTGAAAGACCGGTGACATATTGTGGTGTCGCCAATCTGACAGGCATATGGAAAATCTCTTCCGCCAGGTCCACCGCACCTTCCATTTTGGCTGCACCGCCCGTCAGCACCATGCCGGATGCCACCACGTTTTCAAATCCACTGCGACGCAGCTCATTCAAAATCAGGGAATATAATTCCCGGTAACGTGCCTCAACCACCTGTGCCAGTGTCTGTCTGGCAAGCTGACGTGAAGTCCGGTCGCCAACACTGGGTACACGGATACTTTCATCACTGCCTGCAAGTTGTTCCAAGGCGCAGGCATACTTGATCTTGATGTCCTCGGCGTGTTGGGTCGGGGTACGCAGCGCGACCGCGATGTCGTTGGTAACCTGGTCACCTGCAATCGGAATACAGGCTGTGTGGCGTATGGCACCATCTGAAAAAACCGCGATATCGGTCGTGCCAGCACCTATATCCACCAGGCACACGCCCAATGCTTTTTCATCTTCACTCAAGGCCGCATAACTGGCAGCCAGGGGTTGCATAATTAATTCGTCAACTGTGAGACCGCAACGGGCCACACATTTACCCAGGTTCTGGGTGGCACTTAAAGCCGCAGTCACTACGTGCACATGGGCTTCGAGTCGCACACCCGCCATTCCGATGGGCTGACGGATGCCATCCTGGTTATCGAGCACGTACTCCTGTGGCAAGACATGCAGGATCTTCTGATCAGCAGCCACCGGTACCGCACGGGCAGCTTCCAAAACACGTTCAACATCACCTTCGCTGACTTCCCTATCCTTGATTGCTACCGTGCCATCTGAATTCATACTGCGGATGTGGTTGCCAGAGATACCGGCAAATACCGAGTGAATTTCACAACCCGCCATCAATTCCGCCTCCTCGACTGCACGCTGGATGGCCTGCTCCGTCGATGTCATATCTACCACCACACCACGTCTGAGACCACGTGAGGGATGGGAACCCAAACCAATGACTTCCACCGAGCCATCCGTCTGCAACTCACCGACGATGGCCACGATCTTTGATGTCCCGATATCCAGTCCCACGACCAGTGATTTTTCAGCTTTTTTCGCCATAATTCCCCGCAATAGCGTCTGTGTTTTGTGACCATAAAACGGCAAAACCGTTGGTGTACCGCAGATCCACACTTATCGGCGGCAACTCCTGACCCTGCATGAGATCGGCCCATGTGGATACCAGCATGTCCAGGTTTTTGAATATATCGCCCTTGCCAAACTTTACCTCGGTCCCGCCACTCAAGCGCGCTGACCATGAACCCCGTGCATCCAGTCTAAGATGCTCAACCCGCTGACTAATAAGGACCAGCTTGTCATCAAATTTCTGCCAGTTTTCAAATACCAGGCCCTGCTGGCTCAGCGGCCCTTCAAGCCAGGGCAAACCCCGGATATCTTCGGCTGATGGAACTGTAAACTGCTGGCCATTGGCATCCAGCAGATAGCCGTCCACCCAGTGAACGACAGGTGTAAATTCGTGAATCGTTACCTGCACCGTGTCCGGCCAGTTTTTCTGTACAGATACTGCTGAAACCCATGGTATATCACTGGCTATCTGGCGCATCACACCGGTATTCACAGTAAAAAAACTACCGTTGACCAGTGGTGCAAGACCGGCCCTGACCTGTTCCGCACCCACCCGCTCAAAAGGCCCGTCAATCTCCAGCCAGCGTATCGGCCAGCGTTCCTGGGCAATCATACCGCTGTAAACCCAGGCCACACCTGCTGATGCAAACACAAACAACAGCAAGGTCACGATGACACCTGCGCTGAAGCCCCGGACACCCTTACGCATGGCCTGCTTCACAGGCTGCTCTCCAGAATTCTCCAAACCAGTTCGTCAAAACTGATACCAATTTCCGCTGCCGCCTGTGGTACAAGGCTGTGGCTGGTCATTCCAGGTGTTGTATTCACCTCGAGAAACCAGGCTTTTCCTGCTTCATCCATGATGAAATCCACCCGGCCCCAACCTGAACAATCGAGTGCCTTGAAGGCTTCCAGTGAGCGGGCCTGCAGAGCCTTTTCTACATCTTCCGGAAGACCGCAGGGGCAAAAATATTGTGTATCATCAGATTCATATTTGGCCGTGTAATCATAGAATTCACGGGGTGTTTCAATATGAATCAGGGGTAGAACCAGGTCCCCGATGATACCGGCGAAGTACTCGTTGCCTTTGACCTCGGGTTCAACGATCACAGTCTCGCTGTATTTGCGGGCCAGGGTGATTGCTGCCGGTATATCGTCAGCATCCAGGACTTTTGAAATCCCGATACTGGAACCCAGACCGGCAGGCTTCACAAATAACGGCGTTCCCCACTGATTAACAAACTCGTCCGATAAATTCTCACCTTGCTGGAGAAGCGCAAATGCGGGTGTATTGATACCCTGTCTTTCCCATACCCACTTGGATCTGACCTTGTCCATACTCAGGGCAGAGCCGAGCAAGCTTGCACCGGTCACCGGAATATTCATCAGTTGCAAGGCACCCTGTATCGCGCCATCTTCTCCACCCGGCCCGTGTATCAGATTAAATACCCGGTCAATGCGATCTTCATTGATGGCCTCGAACAAGGCAGCGCTGCCATCAAACAACCCGGTCTCGATCTGATTACGCCTCAAGGCCTCCAGCACTGCCCGACCACCATCCAAGGAGACTTCACGTTCAGCGCTGTCGCCACCGACCAACAAGCCCACCCTGCCGAAGCGCACGGGGTCGCTTATTTTCATTGTGGGCAACCTATTCAATTCATCACCCATTCGCTGCAGGCCTCGACGACCTTTTCTGCCGCATCGGGCAAGGCCAGCTGCCTGGCGGCAATGGCCATGGACAGCAAAACGGCACGATCAGAAAGCAGTGGTTCAAGTGCCGTTGCCAGCACCCGCGGTTCAAATGTAGCCTGGGGCAGGATAATCGCTGCCTTGGCAGAGGACAGGTATTCAGCGTTGCGGGTCTGATGGTCATCGACTGCATAGGCATACGGCACCAGCACAGATGCAACCCCGGCAGCAGCGAGCTCCGCAACCGTCAGCGCACCTGACCTGCAAATAACCAGGTCAGCCCAGGCGTAGGCTTCAGCCATGTCGCCGATAAAAGGCTGAATGTCCGCATCTACACCTGCCTCAAGATAAGCACCCTGCGCCTCATCAACCCGCTTGGCACCGGCCTGGTGCCGTACTTCGATTGCGATGGATGCAGGCAACAATTTCAATGCTGCCGGTACCGTCAGGTTAAGCACCTGTGCACCCTGGCTACCGCCCGTAATCAAAACCCTGACGGGGCCGGTACGCTCGAAAAGCCGGGTCTGCGGATCGGCCAGGGCTGCCACTTCACGCCGTACCGGATTTCCGCTATCAATTGCAGACATGTCTTCGGGAAAAGTACCTGGAAAGCCCTGCAATATCTTGCTTGACACGCGTGAAAGCAAACGATTGGTCATACCGGGAATACGATTCTGCTCATGAACCAGTACGGGTATCCCCTTGGTCCAGGCAGCGATACCACCGGGAGCAGCGGCATAGCCACCAAAACTGACCGCACATAGCGGCGGGTTGGCGGCCAACAGGCGCCGTGCCTGCCAGACTGCGCGTAGCAACATAAAGGGCATGCGAATCCAGCGCATCAAGCCTTTACCCCGCAGTCCACTAATCGCTACCAGGTCAAGGTCTATACCGGCCGCTGGAACGGTACGGGCTTCCATGCCACCTTCTGCACCCAGCCAGCGTACCGGTATATCTTTTTGCCGCAGAGCATCAGCTACTGCGAGGCCAGGGAAAATGTGACCACCGGTACCACCTGCCATGATCAGCACACCCTGGCCGGCTTGTCTCATCGACGCGCTCCGGCGGTATTCGGGACGTGGGCGGCTTTGAAAGGCGCATCGCGATCCAGTTCGTAACGGATTCTGAAGACTATGCCCAGGGCCAGGAAGGTCATCAACACGCTGCTGCCACCCGAACTTATCAATGGCAGTGTCAGGCCCTTGGTGGGCAACACGCCGAGATTCACACCCATGCTGACCAGTGCCTGTAATCCAATCCAGAGACCGATGCCATAGGCGACATTGCCGGCAAACGGGCGTTCGGCACGGTGCGCCATCAAACCAATAATCATGATACGTGCGACCAGCAGCATGAACAGGGTCAGGATGAAAACCACACCCAGCAGGCCAAATTCCTCGGCCAATACTGCAAATATGAAATCGGTGTGTGCTTCAGGCAGGTAGAATAATTTCTGAATACTGGCACCCAGACCGACGCCAAATACCTCTCCCCGGCCGACGGCGATCAAGGCCTGGGTTAGCTGAAAACCACTGGCAAACGGATCTGCCCACGGGTCCATGAAGCTGACAATACGTCTTAAGCGGTATGGCTCCATCGCCGCGTAACCGAACACCGGCAATGCCATCATGCCCAGCACAAAGATATGTCGCCAGGCAGCCCCTGCAAGCCACACCATACCGCCTACAATAGCTGTAATCACTGCAGCACTACCCATGTCAGGCTGAACCAACAATATGACTGTCAGCATGGCTGCAAGCATCAGGGGCTTCAGGGTGTCCCAAAATCTGATCTTGACCATATCCGCCTTGCGAACCAGGTATCCGGCCATGTAGATAATCACCATGATCTTGACCGCTTCGACCACCTGGAAATTTGCAAACCCCAGCGTGATCCAGCGCGCACTGCCATTGACACTGCGCCCGATACCGGGAATAAACACCAACAGCAACACTGCTGCTGAAAGCCACATCATTGGCCGGGAGACACGTTCAAGGAACGCGATCGGTATGACTCTGAAAGTCGAGGCAAGCACTAAACCCATCACGATGTAAATTATGTGACGCAGGAGGTAGTGGTAAGTGCTCACGCCGTGACTTTCAGCGATCGCAATCGATGAAGAACCGACCATCACCAGGCCCGATGCAACTAAAAGCAATACAGGTACCAGCAACCACGCGTCAACCTCAACGGCCCTGTTCAAGCGGGAACCGCGCTGTGCCTGCTGTTTAATGGCTTTCTTTTTCATCTGATCTTCAATGTCGCGAGGCCTGCCAGTACCAGGATGACGGAAATAATCCAGAAGCGCACGATCACCCGCGGTTCCGGCCAGCCTTTCAATTCAAAATGGTGATGGATCGGCGCCATACGGAATATCCTGCGACCGGTCAGCTTGAATGAAGCCACCTGCAAAATGACCGACACTGTTTCCATGACAAAAACACCGGCCATCAGTGTGAAAACCAATTCCTGGCGCACGATGACGGCAATCAAACCCAGTGCAGCGCCCATGGCCAGTGCACCGATGTCACCCATGAATACCTGTGCGGGATAGGTGTTGAACCACAAAAACCCGAGGCCGGCACCGGCCAGCGCACCACAGAAAACGGTCAGCTCCCCTGCACCCGCAATATAGGGAATGGACAGGTAGTCTGAAAATACCGAATGACCACTCACATAAGCGAAAATGCCAAGCGCGACAGCTAAAAATACGGCCGGCATGATAGCCAGTCCGTCCAGGCCATCGGTCAGATTAACCGCGTTGGAGTAACCCACAATGAAAAAGTAGGTAACAAAGACATAACCCAACCCTAAGGGGATAACCACGCCTTTGAAAAACGGAACAATTAACTCGGTCTCGGCCGGTGACTGTGCGGTTGAATACAGATAGATGGCAGCACTCATGCCAACAATCGACTGAAACAGGTACTTCCAACGCGCCGCCAGTCCATCAGAATTCTGCAGTACCATTTTTTTGTAGTCATCAACCCAGCCAATCACGCCAAATGCCAGCGTCACCAGCAATACCGTCCAGATATACCGGTTACTCAGGTCAGACCACAACAATGTAGAAACTACGATGGAAAACAGAATCAACGCGCCACCCATGGTCGGCGTGCCGGCCTTGGAAAAGTGCGATTCCGGGCCCAGCTTCCTGATCGGCTGACGTACCTGCTTCTTGACCAGCCTGCGTATGAAGGTCGGGCCAAGTACCAGGGACAGCGCCAAAGCGGTCAAGGCACCGAGGATACCCCGTAATGTAATGTAGCCAAATACACTGAAATCAGGGTTGGTTTCGGCCAGCCAATTGAACAGGTCCAGTAACATCAGCCATTAACCTCCAGGTATTCACCACCATTGGAAATGGCATCGACGACGTGTTCCATACCCATGGATCGGGAACCCTTTACCAGACAGGTCACTCCCGTCCTTATTTGTTTGCGCAAGAACTCGATCAGTTCATCCATGCTGCTGAAATGAACGGCCCCGTCCCCAAAAGCATCAACGGTCGCGGCGCTGGCATCTCCGAGGGCAAACAGGCGCTTGACCCCGAGGATTCGTGCTGCATCACCCAGTTCAGCATGCATCTTGCGGCTGTCTGCGCCCAATTCCTTCATATCCCCAAGCACCAGCCAGGGCTCACCACTGTGCTTGGCTAAAACCTGTAATGCTGCATATAATGAGGCAGGATTAGCGTTATAGGTATCGTCAATCACGGTCCAGCCCGAGTCGGATTGCTTCAGACTCAGGCGACCCGGCACCGGTTTGACTGCTTCCAAGCCGGCTTTGATTTCGTCAAGCGATGCACCCAAGGCAAGACAGACCGCAGTCGCGGCCATGGCGTTGGCCAGGTTGTGATGTCCGGGCAAGCGTAACTTCAGTTCATACTCTCCAACCGGTGTACAAATCACCACCTCGTCTTCTGTTTGACGCGCATGGATATGGCTCTCATCATCGCCATTGAAGTAGCTGACAGTTCCGGCATTATTAACGCTTTGCCACAGATCGACCCACGGCTCGGCTGCATTGATTATCGCGGTTCCGTCAGCGGGCAACGATGCATACAACTCGCCTTTTGACTGCGCCACACCTTCCACACTGATAAAACCCTGCAAGTGCGCAGGACCTATGTTGGTTATAACTCCGATATCCGGCCGGGCGATGTCGGCAAGATAAGCTATATCACCGGGGTTGCTGGCGCCCATTTCCAGGATGGCATAATCATCCGATGTATCCAGTCTGAATACGGTCAGTGGCAGGCCCAGTTCATTGTTGAAATTGCCGTCCGTGGCGAGTACAGCTCCCTTTTGTCTGAGAATACTGGCAATCATCTCCTTGACGGTGGTTTTACCATTGCTTCCGGTAATCCCCACTACCTTTGCCAGGCATTGCTGACGCCAGTCTGCGGCCAGCTTACCCAGCGCTGTCAGTACATCGGCAACCAACAGTACCGGCAGTGTTGTTTCAACTTCACGGCAAACCAGCACGGCTACTGCACCGCACTCCTCTGCCTGTTTAATATATTCGTGGCCGTCAAAGGTCTCGCCGGGCAGTGCTGCAAACACCATACCGGGATTAATCTGGCGACTGTCCGTGGTAATGCCGGTAAAGGTGAGATCACTATGCAACGGACCACACCCCAACACGGTTGCTAAACGGCTGAGACTCATATGGATCATGCGGCAATCTCCAGCGTATCCGGCATGTGCGCATGGTCTGTTACGATGGCGGCCTGGCCTTGGTCCCCATCCGTACGTTTCATACTTCCCGGACGTGTTGTTCTTGCTGGCAGGGGTTGCATGACCTCAAGTTGATGCAAAACACGGTGCCATGGCATTCCCAGCAAGGCCAGTGTTCCCGCTGTTGCAAGCAGGCTCATAAGGTTAAGTTTACCCAGCAAACCGGTATGAACCCTTTCTGAGCCCCATGGCCCATCAATGCGGAAAGTCGTCCCGCCGATATGCATGGATTGTATTTCTGCCCTTAGTTCCGCGCCTTTCTGAAGACCAAAACTGAGCATTTGCATACCGTTGTTCAATTCGCTATACCATCTTCGGCCCAGGCTGTTATCGTGATTGATGATGGCGAAGGACGGTGCGTAATCGGTAAATAGAAGCCGCTCAGCGACAGCTTGGCCAACCGTATCTGATTGGCGATCAAGATAGTTGCGACTGAGGTTTGTCAAAATCGCCGCATCAAACTGCACTGTCTCAACGTGTTGCTGTTTCAGGGCTTCCGATGAAACCTCCATGGCCAGGTGTTCAATCCCCGATCTTGCGCAGTCGGCCAACACCTGCTGAATTCCAAATGCACCAGGTGTTGTGCGACTGTTA
>CBDTVF010000089.1:0-9634 GCA_965363775.1 uncultured Gammaproteobacteria bacterium | reverse complement strand
AAGTTACCCACCCTACGGGGTTTCGTGGCATCAGTTGAAGCCAACAAACCGTGCGTAACAGGTTACGCACGGTATGGGTTGGTGGTAGTTTCTTGAGGGGTATTTAATTCCACATTATTTTGTGAAGCTAAACACGCCATCCTCGACATCGATATTTACGGTCTCACCTGAGGCAAAATCACCTGCCAGGATTTTCTGTGCCAGGGGATTCTCGATTTTCTGCTGGATGGCTCTCTTCAGAGGTCTTGCTCCATAGACAGGGTCGAAACCGGCAGTGGCCAGCAAATCCAGACCGTCATCGGTGACTGTCATTCCCAGCCCAACATTTTCGAGCCGTTTTCTCAGCATTCCCAGCTGTATTCCGGCAATCAGGCGTATCTGTGCCTGGTCAAGCGGGTGGAATACCACCAGGTCGTCTACACGATTGATGAATTCCGGTCTGAAGTGATGACTGACAACTTCCATCACGGCCTCTTTCATAGCATCGTAACCATCATCTGCCATATCCTGAATACGGGCAGAGCCAAGATTTGATGTCATCACAATTACGGTATTGCGAAAATCGACGGTTCGTCCATGACCATCTGTTAAGCGACCATCATCCAGCACCTGCAAAAGGATGTTAAATACATCCGGGTGGGCCTTTTCTACCTCGTCCAACAGGATCACAGAGTATGGCCTGCGTCGGATGGCTTCTGTCAGATAACCACCTTCTTCATAACCGACATATCCCGGAGGTGCGCCGATCAAGCGGGCCACGGAATGTTTTTCCATGAATTCCGACATATCAATCCGCACCATGGCATCTTCTGTATCAAACATGAATTCAGCCAATGATTTACATAGTTCGGTTTTACCGACACCCGTTGGGCCCAGGAATAAGAATGAACCGATGGGGCGGTTGGCATCTGACAACCCTGCACGGGACCGGCGTATAGCGTCGGAAACCGCCTTCACAGCCTCATCCTGACCAATGACACGTTTGTGCAAAGAGGATTCCATGCGTAGCAGTTTGTCCCGTTCACCCTCGAGCATGCGTGAAACCGGGATACCCGTCCAACGGGAAACCACTTCTGCGATTTCGTCTTCGGTGACACTGGTACGTAACAATGTGAATTCGGCCTGTTCGCCCATTTCGGCCTGCTTCAGTGCCGCTTCCAATTCAGGGATACGACCGTATTGAAGTTCGGACATGCGCGCCAGGTCACTGGCGCGATGAGCAGCTTCAAGTTCGGCACGGGCACGCTCAAGTTCTTCCTTGATATGTGTTGTACCCTGAACCGCGGCTTTTTCAGATTTCCAGATTTCCTCCAGGTCGGAAAACTCACGTTCCAGTTCACCAATCGTCTCTTCAAGGTCAGCCAAACGCTGCTTTGACGCGTCATCCTTTTCCTTCTTCAGTGCTTCACGTTGAATTTTCTGCTGGATAAGACGTCTTTCCAGGCGGTCCAGTTTCTCCGGCTTGGAATCGATCTCCATGCGAATACGCGAGGCCGCTTCATCCATCAGGTCGATGGCCTTGTCCGGTAACTGCCGGTCGCTGATATAGCGGTGTGACAAGGTCGCCGCGGCCACCAGGGCCGGGTCAGTGATATCGACGCCGTGATGTACTTCGTATCTTTCCCGCAAACCACGCAATATTCCGATGGTGTCCTCGACTGAAGGTTCGCTGACGAATACTTTCTGGAAGCGACGCTCTAAAGCAGCATCCTTTTCCATATATTGCCGGTACTCATCCAGTGTGGTCGCACCAATGCAATGCAATTCACCACGTGCCAACGCGGGTTTGAGCATATTGCCGGCATCCATGGAGCCTTCGGCTCTGCCGGCACCAACGATGGTGTGAATCTCATCGATAAACAGGATGACATTACCTTCCTGTTTACTGAGGTCGTTCAATAGTGCTTTCAGACGCTCTTCGAACTCACCCCTGAATTTTGCACCCGCGATCAAGGCGCCCATATCGAGCGACAACACGCGTTTATTTTTCAGGCCCTCTGGCACTTCCCCATTAACAATGCGTTGCGCCATACCTTCAACGATGGCGGTTTTGCCCACACCGGGCTCACCCATCAGTATTGGATTATTCTTGGTTCTGCGTTGTAAAACCTGGATACAACGACGGATTTCCTCATCTCTGCCAATGACAGGGTCCAACTTTGATTGCTCGGCCCTTTCGGTCAGATCAATGGTGTACTTCTCCAGTGCCTGGCGGGATTCCTCGGCGTTTGGATCGTTGACCTGCTCACCACCACGCATTTCATCGATGGCTTTTTCAATGGCTTCCCGGTTGGCACCGTTTTGCTTCAATAAATCGGCAACGGGGCCCTTAATAGCCATGGCCGCCAATACAAACAACTCACTGGCGATGTACTGGTCATCACGCTTTTGTGCCAATTTGTCGGTGACCGTCAGGGATTTGATGGTGTCATTGGAGAGGTTGACTTCCCCGGTTGCACCGGAGACCTTGGGCATGGCATCCAAACGTTCGCCAAGCTGCGAACGCAGTGCATTGACCTTGATACCGGCCTTGGTCAACAGATGACGGATGGAGCCACCTTCCTGGTCCAATAGTGCAACCATGACATGGTCCGGTTCGATTAATTGACTATCCAGTCCGACCGCCAGGCTTTGTGCATCTGCCAGTGCTAACTGGAACTTACTGGTTAGTTTGTCCATTCTCATTGCTAAATCCTCTGAATATGTGAACCGCTGAAAGACGGTTTCTGATGAAGATTATTTGAGGTCAAACGTATGGAAAATCAAGCAATCAGCGATCTGACAGAATCCTGATCATTACCTGCCCGTATACCCGGCACAGGGCATCAAGATCGGCTATAGGTGTATTTTCATCAATTTTGTGAATGCTTTCATTCAACAGGCCAAATTCAAGCACCTGGGTACCAAGCGGCGCTATAAAACGTCCATCGGAGGTGCCGCCACCGGTGTTTAATTCCGGCGACATGGCCAACTCGTCTTTAATGGCTTCGATCACCGCTTCACGAAAGTCACCCGCCCTGGAGCGGAATGGCTCACCGGATACCCGCCAGCTAATCTCGTATTGATCAATTCCACTTTGTTGCAGCAAATCCTCAACCCTTGCCTGGATTTCTTTGCCAGGCGAAGCTGGCGAATTGCGGAAATTGAACCAGACTTCAGCATGACCGGGTGTCACATTCTCGGCACCGGTGCCCGCGTGAATATTGGTAACCTGGCAGTGGGTCGGCGGGAAATTCTCATCACCCTGGTCCCATTCGCATTTGGTTAGTGCTTCGATAAAGTTGGCGAGACGATGGATGGGGTTATCCAGTGCTTCCGGGAACGCACTGTGACCCTGCACACCATGAACCTGTAAACGCGCATGGCTGGAACCACGACGACCGATTCGCACGGTATCACCCAGTTTGACCTGACTGCTGGGTTCACCTACAAGACAGTACATTGGTATGGAATTTCTTTGTCGGAGTACATCCGCCACCCGCGCGACACCATCTACGGCTGCGCCTTCTTCATCACTGGTCAGTAAAATGCCAATTTGCCCGATATGATCCGGGTGTTCACGTACCAGGGCTTCCGCTGCCGTCACCATGGCGGCTACCGCGCCTTTCATATCGGCGGCGCCACGACCGTAAAGCACATCATCCCTGACCTCGGATTCAAACGGTGGTGAGGTCCAGTCCTCCAACGGCCCGGTTGGAACCACATCGGTATGGCCCAGGAACCATAACGACGGCTCGCTCCCACCACGGGTCTGACCATGGGTAAAAATTACATTGTTTACATCACCAAACGGAAGCCATTCAACATCAAAACCCTGGGGTGCAAGCCGGTCGGCCAATAATTGTTGGCATCCTGCATCATCGGGGGTCACCGAGGGTAAATCGATCAATGCACAGGTCAAATCAAGCGTGGCGCTCATGATTCAAACTCTGTGAGTTCTTTGGGATTGAAACCAACAGCCACAATATCATCAGCAACGAATACCGGTCGTTTTATCAGTGTCGGATACTCCAACAACAACTCCAGCAATTCATCACCCTCAAACTGGCGTTGTTCATCATTCAATTGTCGCCATGTAGTACTGCGACGATTAACCAGTTTGTCTGCAAAAGGAGAATCGAGCCAACTCTTCAATAATTCTGCTCGCAGACCATCGCTTCGAAAGTCATGAAACTGATGATTGATGCCTTGCCCGGTCAGCCACTTGAGAGCTTTGCGACAGGTATCACATTGTTTGATACCGTATACCGTTAACATATCAGGCCTCGACACTTGCTCTCAGGAGTTCATTAACACTGGTTTTTGCACGTGTTTTTTCATCCACGCGTTTAACGATGATCGCTGCATATAAGGCATAACTACCATCTTTGGCTGGCAAACTGCCAGGTACTACAACGGAACCCGGTGGTACCTTTCCGTACATGATTTCACCGCTTTCACGATCATAAATTCGTGTGCTTTTGCCGATATATACACCCATCGATAACACACTGCCCTTGCCGATGATCACACCTTCGACGACCTCGGAGCGTGCGCCGATAAAACAACCGTCCTCGATGATGGTGGGGGTGGCCTGGAGTGGCTCCAGTACACCGCCGATACCAACGCCACCGGACAGATGAACGTGCTCGCCAATTTGTGCGCAGGAACCCACCGTCGCCCAGGTATCAACCATGGTACGTGCACCAACATGCGCGCCGATATTGACATAAGAGGGCATCAACACCGCATCGTGACCGATAAATGCACCACGGCGCACGGTGGCGGGTGGCACTATGCGGGCCCCGCATTTGCTGATGTCATCACCGGACCCGGTCGCCCAGCGCAATGGCACCTTGTCGAAATAATGGCTCTCTGAACTATCGAGTACTTGGTTGTGGCGGATGCGAAAATACAGCAGCACTGCCTTCTTTAGCCATTCGTTGACATGCCATCCGTCTTCAGAGGGTTCAGCCACTCGAAAAGCCCCATGCTCTAATCCGGAAATAGATGCTTCAATGGCTGAAACCAGTGCAGCATCCGCCGATTCAGGGGTGATGGTATGGCGTTCTTTAAATGCGGCCTCAATAAGAGCGCGATGCTCTGACGTGTCTTCTCTATGGTTCATTGGTGGTCCAGTCCTGACCCAGTGTCTCTTTTAGGGTCTGTAGTAATTCGGTTCGTAATTGTCTGCTTAGCGGCGCGTTCTGGCTATCACTGAGAATAAAGGCATCCTCTACCCGATCGCCCAGTGTATTGATTCTTGCATCGTGAATACGTACTCCGCAAGCCACCATGGCAGCCGAGATATGCGCTAACAGGCCCGGCCGATCGGAGCAGGCCAGGTCCATCAATGTTTTTTCGCCACCATGTGCGGCCGAGAAGCTAATCCGCGCGGTACTTTTAAATGGCCGCAAGCGTCGCGGCAAGCGGCGTACTAGAGGCCTGGGTAAGCTGGCATCAATTAATACGTGACGCAGGCGTGTTTCCAGTCTTCCACAATCCACCTCATTCAAAGCCTCTGCGTTGCGATCCATTAACTGGAACAGATCAAAACACAGACCTGAAGTGATCGCGCCAACACGTGCCGACAGCACATCGAGTCCAATTTCGTCAATCACCGTGGTCACTGCAGAGAACAGGCCATCGTAGTCTGGAGCGTGGACAAGCAACTCACTCATACCCTGTCCCTCGACCTCGCGAATCGCGACCAGTACATCGCTGTCCACGGGTGCATTGAGAAGCGCCAGGCTCGTCCACTCCAGTTGCTCCGACGAATAGCTCAGGTAGACATTTTGCGGCAGGCTGTTCAACAGTCCCGTGACCGCCTCTGAGTCAAATCCCTGCTGCCCCAGTAGCGTCTGTAATTCAGTTCGCGATTGTTTAATGCGATGATTGCGGTCAAAGATGTTTGAGGCACCCTCTTCCAGGGCCAGTGACGTAACCGAATACAGTTCCCATAACAGGCTGTCCTTCCAGTTATTCCACAACTTGGGACTGGTGGCAGCAATATCGGCAATGGTGATCAGGTAGAGGTAATCAAGTCGCTTCTGGTTACCGACGACCTCGCAAAATCCCTTGATGGTTTCAGGGTCGGTGATATCCCTGCGCTGTGCGGTCTGCGACATCACCAGGTGTTGTTCCACTAACCAGGCTACGCGTTCCTGGTGCTCCTGGGTCATCGCCAGAGATTGACAGAAAACCCGTGCATCCCCGGCACCCAGTGTGGAATGGTCGCCCCGCCTTCCCTTGGCGATATCATGGAACAATGCAGCCAGGTACAAGATTTCCGGATGGTCGATTTGCTGAAAAATATCTGCAGCATGGGTGAACTCGGAGTGATATTTGCCATAAGCAAACCTGCGCAGGTTTCTGACCACGAACAAGATATGCTGGTCAACCGTATATACATGGAACAGGTCAAACTGCATACGCCCGACGATGTTGGCAAATGCCGGGATAAAAGCCGCCAGAATTCCGTAACGATTCATACGTTGTAATTGGGTATAAACACCACTTGTCTGGCAAAAAAGCTCGAGAAAATATTGCCTGGCTTGTTGATCGGCCCGGAATACGTCATCGACCAGATGTAAGCTGTCACGGATCAGGCGGATAGTTGACGCCCTTACGCCAAGCAGGTTTTCGTGTTTGGCCAGCAGCACAAACAGTTCCATCAAGGCCATCGGGCGACGTTCAAACACGGCATCATCTGAAACCTCAAGAAAGCCATGGGTGACACGAAAATCCTCACCCAGGTCTTCGGAAGGTGCTGTTTTATCGGTCAATAATTCTTCACTGAATAACTGCAGCAACATTTCATTGAGACGTTCATTTTGCATTACCGTGCGGTAATAGCGTTGCATGAATTGCTCAACTTGGGCATTTGACTGCTGCAACTCTTCAACACCCAAAAAATGTTCGGCAATCTTTGTCTGAAATTCGAATAGCAAGCGGTCTTCGCCACGCCCGGCAAGTTTGTGCAGGGCAAAACGAATCTCCCACAAAAATGTCCTTCCATCCTTTAGATCCTGAAGTTCGGACTCGGTTAAAAAGCCGCGCTCCACCAGGGTATGCAAAGACTGTGTGCCGAAATGTCTCTTGGCCACCCAACCGATCATTTGAATATCACGCAACCCACCTGGGCTTTCCTTGATATTGGGTTCCAGATTGTAGGCGGTGCCATGATATTGCTGATGACGGCTCCGTTGCTCTTCGTACTTGGCATCAAAAAATTCTGCAGCCGACCAGACTTGACTGGCAGAAGTTGCATCCATCATCTCAGCCTGCATTTGCGTACTGCCACTCAGTAAGCGACTTTCCATCAGGCTGGTTGCGGTGGCTATCTCTTTTTTTGCTTCTGTTATACAGGCCTCCACCGTCCGCACACTATGCCCAAGATAGAAACCCGCATCCCATAGCAATGTTACAAAGGCCTCGACAGCAGCGCGCAGTTCCTCACCCGGTGGTGACACCTCAAGCAAGATCAACAAATCCACATCGGAATGCGGGTGCAATTCACCACGACCAAAACCACCGACAGCCACCAACGACACATTTTCACCGGCGGGGATCAGCGCGTGCCAGGCATGCAGGATCAACTGGTCGACGACCCAGGCGCGGGCTTTGACTAATTGGTTTACATCATCATTGGCTTCAAACTTCCGTGCCAGGCAGGCATCAGCCCCGGCCAGGGTGTCTTTGAGAATCTTGATGAGTTGCAGGTGGGTCTGTTGCTGGCCTGATTGCGCTGCCAGTGCCTCCAGATCCAGGCAACCTTTAGCCGCGACCGGTCTCTTCAGTAGGCCCCGTAACCTGATTTTCATGGGCGCTTGCTGTTGCGACACAGACTTATTTGACACTTAGCTGTTCGAATGCTGAAGCCGGCCCGTTCATGACGGACTCAGAGCTCATCACCCGGTAACCGGGTGAGCACATCATAGCCATCCTCTGTAACCGCCAGGGTATGTTCAAACTGCGCTGACAGGCTGCGGTCCTTGGTATGCACAGTCCAGCCATCACCGAGCAGACGGGTCTCCTTACGACCGATATTAATCATCGGCTCGATGGTGAAGACCATGCCGGGTACCAGCAATTCACCCACCCCGGGACGACCATAGTGAAGAACCTGCGGGTCTTCGTGGAATACCTTGCCAATGCCGTGACCACAATAATCCCTGACAACGGAACAGCCCTGCCCTTCCGCATAACGCTGGATGGCATGACCAACATCACCCAGGCGTAATCCCGGTTTGACCATTTTGATACCCGTGACCATCGCCTGATGGGCTGTCTCACACAGTTGACGCGCCCTGACAGTTGGTTCGCCAATCAGGAACATTTTGCTGGTGTCACCGTGCCAGCCATCCTTGATGACCGTGATATCGATATTAAGAATATCGCCATTCTTAAGTTTTTTATCACCCGGAATCCCATGGCAAACTACCTGGTTGATCGATGTGCAAATTGATTTTGGAAAGCCGCGGTAATTCAAGGGGGCCGGGATGGCCTGCTGTTCTTCGGTAATATAGGCATGACAGATATCATCCAGCTCACCGGTCGTAATACCGGCGCGCACATGCTCACGAATCATCCTCAGGACATCTCCTGCCAAATGACCTGCAATCCGCATTTTTTCGATTTCTTCAGGTGTTTTTAAAACTATTCCCATTTATTTGTTTCCGTGACGTTTTCAGGATGCTTCCGCAAACCGGAGCTTATTGTACCTTCTCTTCAGGAAAGCATTTTTAACTATTTTGGAACCCAGTGTAGTGTAAACCCTAAACTTTTAGGGTTTACACTACACTTAGTACTAATACCCCATGACTAATTTATGCGCTCGGGGGATAATTCACAGTTAATTTCCGGCAATATTGCCTTCTATTTACGCTTTAAATGGAGTTTTAGGGGAATGGGAAAGTTTTTCAAGCTCATGCTTCCACTCATTTTGATTATCGCTTCAATTTTGGTAGTCACAGCACTGGTCGCGTACAAGGAAACAAAAAGCGCAGAGCGTAAACCCGAGACCGAAAAAACCGTACTGGTCGATGTCATCAAAGCCGAAGTCGTTTCGCTCAACTTCTCGGTCAATTCACAGGGTACCGTTAGACCACGCACAGAAACCACGCTGGTTTCCGAGGTGTCCGGAAAGGTCGTGTCCGTCGCACCGGAATTTGTTGCCGGTGGTTTTTTTCGCAAAGGTGAAGTGCTTCTGCAAATCGACCCCAGCGATTACAAAACCGGCCTGAAACGGGCAGAAGCCGCCCTGGCTTCAAGAACGGCGAAACTGGCTGACGAGACTGCACGCTCCGAACAGGCCTTGAAAGACTGGAGAAATATGGGCAAGCAGGGGCAGCCTTCCGATCTCGGCTTGCGCAAGCCGCAGATGGCAGACGCCAAAGCCAATGTCAGTGCAGCAGAGGCGGATGTGCAAAAGGCGCGTCGTGACTTGGAACGCACACAGATTACCGTGCCCTATGATGGCCTGGTCAGGCAAAAAGCGGTGGACATCGGCCAGTATGTAACACCCGGCACGCGTCTGGGTATTACGTTCGCCATCGACACTGCCGAGGTTCGTCTGCCGCTGACAAACAACGACCTCAGCTACCTGGACCTGCCATCAGAAACCGAGGTTAAAAATGAGGCTAAGTCTTTCCCG
>CBDTVF010000088.1:0-9650 GCA_965363775.1 uncultured Gammaproteobacteria bacterium | reverse complement strand
C
The DNA here is from genome assembly GCA_965363775.1 of uncultured Gammaproteobacteria bacterium. GTDB lineage: Bacteria > Pseudomonadota > Gammaproteobacteria > Xanthomonadales > SZUA-36 > SZUA-36. Next base: position 9,649 of record CBDTVF010000088.1, on the reverse strand, counting down.
CCAACCCTAAACAAGGGAATGCTGGCCTTGCTGATATTAGTACTCGGCGGGACCGCATTCTGGTTCGTACGGCAATTTACCGAGGACATCCGTGACTACGTGCTGTGTAGCGAGTAACAACCTCAACCGGGTATCAAATCAGAAGCGGTATTACTGAGGATATATACACCCACCAATATCAGGATGAAGGGTGTTACATAGGGGCCATAACGGTCTACGACATCGCTGATTTTGCGGTGTTTAAGCAGGTAGTAAGCCAGCCATCCAAAGACGCCAGTCATACCGAGAAATGTCAGTGCAATCAGGTAATCCGTCGCATCCGTGGATTCGGCAAGAAATATCGAAAATGTGATAATCGAGTCTGCGCCATTGCTTAGTTGGGTCGTCAGTACACTGAAGAAGACAGCTTTATTACTGACCTCGCTTGCAAGCTTGCCGGTTTCCCCGCTTTGTCTATTTTGAAACAACTGAAACAGAGCCATGATGCCCAGGGCGATGGGAACCACGCCAAGCATCCCCAGAGAATCTAATGGGATAAGATCGCCCCCTTCACCTACTACCACAGATATAAGGCCAATGAGCAACATGCCACTGATATAGCCAGTGGCAACCATTCTGGTGCGCTGTGGGAAACGCGAGTACAGGGCCACGAGTAAAATCAGGTTGTCCAGGTTGGTGCCAATGAAAGCACCCGCTGTAACCGCGATGATTGTTAAAACGTCATACATGTCTGTTGTAGCAGTCCCTCACTTAGCGGTGTCCCTGACCCATGACCGGTGTTTCCACCGTACTCTAACCAAAATCCGCTTCTGGTTCCAACCGCATACTCACGATTACGACTACAATGTAGGGGTGCATACCAAGAACGAAGCATTCCTCAACATCGAAAGCCAGTCAGGCAGGCTGGTGGTCAATGTTAAAGGTCAATGGATTTTTGACCAGGTTCTGGCGCTTGAAGAAGCGACCGCCAGTGTTTTACCCGAGGCAGGGCAGGTTGTCCTGTTCAAATGCGCGGGCCTGGAGGACATTGATATTGCCGGTGCCTGGGTGCTCTATGACCGAACCGAACAACTATCCGAACTGGGAATTAAATCCGAAATTACGGGATTCAAAGCCTCACATTTCAAATTTTTGCAGCACATTATAGATGCCGCGGCGATTCGCGAGTATGAAGCCCCGCTTGATACACCTGAGCGCCCGAGAGTCATACGCGAGGCGGTGGAGCAGCTTGGAAGTGCCACTGCCTCACACATAGAAGACCTTGGCCAGATAGCGCGATCTCTGCTGGATGGTGTGCGCAAGCCATCTTTGATCATAGTCGGGGAAACCATCAAGCAGGTTTACCATACGGGCGTGCAAGCCATACCCGTGGTGGTGGTGATTACCTTCCTGATCGGGATAGTCACGGCACACCAGGCAGCCGGGCAATTGGAAAAGTTTGGCGCGTCGGTATTGGTCGTTGACCTGGTCAGCATCTCTATTACCCGCGAAATGGGTGTCTTACTGGCTGCGATCATGGTTGCAGGTCGATCAGGAAGCGCATTTGCTGCGGCCCTTGGCGTCATGAAACTCAATGAAGAGGTGGATGCCATGCGGGTGTTAGGTTTGAATCCGAACCAGATGTTGATCATTCCCCGTGTTCTCGGATTGGTGATTGCTCTGCCGATGTTGACCATTTTTGCGGATGTTGCCGGTATTGCCGGCGGGGCAGTAGTTGCTATCGGATCAATGGGTATCAGCGGTCTTCAGTTTGTCGAGCGGGTGGCGTTCAGTACCGATTTGACCGACTTTTACGTTGGCCTGAGCAAGGCCCCGATTTTTGCCTTGCTGATTGCCCTGGTCGCTACCCTGCGGGGTATGCAGGTGGTGTCATCGGCTGAAGAACTTGGGATCAAAACCACCACGGCAGTGGTGCAGTCGATTTTCATGATTATTGTTGCAGATGCTGTATTCGCAACCCTGTTCACACATTTGGGGATTTGATGGGCACCATTATTTCAGTCAAGGACCTGGTCAATCAGTTTGGCAATCAGGTCATACACGATCGGCTTTGTCTGGATGTACAACGGGATGAGATCCTTGGTCTGGTGGGTGGTTCCGGTAGCGGCAAATCGGTATTGATGCGTAGTATCCTGGGTCTGCAAAGACCAAAAAGCGGCACGATTACCGTGCTGGGACAGGAGATCAAATATCACAAACCCGGGCCAAGCCGTTGTTGGGGTGTGCTATTCCAGGGAGGAGCACTACTCTCAGGTCTGACGGTGCAGGAAAATGTCGAATTACCCATAGCGCTATACTCGGATATGCCGGTAGAAACCCGACACGAACTCGCCAGCCTGAAACTTTTGATGACGGGTCTGCGCTTATCGGTGGCTGACAAGTATCCTTCGGAGCTCTCAGGGGGTATGAGAAAGCGGGTTGCACTGGCCAGGGCACTGGCACTGGAGCCCAAGATTCTTTTTCTTGATGAGCCAACCGCAGGTCTCGACCCAATAGCCGCAACTGAGTTTGATAACTTGATAACTTATCTGCACGATAACCTCGACCTGACCATCATGATGATTACCCATGACGTTGACAGCCTGTTCGGTATCTGTGACCGTATAGCGGTACTGGTGGATGGTGGTGTGGAAATTGGAACAGTGGACGAAATTCTGAAATCCGATCACCCCTGGATAAAGAGTTATTTTGGTGTGCAACGTGCACAAAGAGCCCGTCTTGTAATCAGGGAGGCCCGCAATGAATACTAAAAACTTTGCAGTTGGTTTGTTCGTTGCTGTCGGACTGGCTATATTTATTGTCGGCACGTTGTGGTTAACGGGAAGACAGGGTTCGGAACCGACAACCTACTATTCAATGTTTTTTAAAAAGGATGTCAGTGGTCTGATGTTGGGTGGACCTGTTTTTTATCTTGGTGTAGATGTTGGAACAGTGACCGCCATGGAGATCATACCCGGCGACCCGATGCAGGTGCGTGTAGATGCAGAAGTGTTGAAATCGGCTCCCATCAATTCCGGAACCTATGCCAGTCTGGCTTTGCAGGGAATTACCGGTGTAGCGGTTATCAGGCTAAGTGCCGATCCGGGTATCCATGAACACCTGCCAACCGACACAGACAGCGGTCATCCGGGCACAGACAGCGGATATCCAGTGATTGAAGTTCGTGATGCAGGTCTCAGTGCCTTACTCGCCCGCGCCCCCGGTGTTGTCGATAAGATCGATTCTTTACTGCTGCAGCTCAACCAGATCCTTGGTGAAGAAAACCGGCAATTTGTAAATGATATGCTGTCTGATATCGCAACGGTCACAAGTGCATTGGCAGCAAGAGAGCAGACCATATCCGAGCTTCCCGTGTTGCTTAAGAAAAGCATTGAAGAACTGCAACTGAATCTCGAGCAGACAAAGGCCATGATTGGGAACCTCGAACCGGGCTTGGTATCCACGGTCGCAAATCTTGAGCAAACAACGCAAAACCTGGCCGACATGACCGGGCGCCTGGATACGTGGACGGTAACCAACGATACCGATATGAACGCATTTATGGGAGATGGGCTTGGCCAGGTCCCTGCACTGGTAACAGAGGCACGCGCGGCCATTCGGGAAGTTAACAAACTGATGAATGACCTGCGCGAGAATCCTTCAACGTTGATCTATAAACCGAATGAAGATGCCGTAGAGGTGGAGCGCTAATATGGTCAGGAATATTCCAGAAAAAACCTTTGTCCTTTGCCTGTTGCTCATCACGATTGGTCTGGGCGCCTGCGGCGGACTGACTCAAAGTGACAAGCCGGCAGTAACCACCTGGTGGCTTGAGCCCTTAACCGGTGAGGCACAGACAGTGAGCCCGGATCCAGTTGCCTCGGTTTCGGTATCAATTGCAGTTGTACCTGGTTTGGATACGGACCAGATACTGACCCTGTCTGACGACTCCGAGCTCAAACCTTATGCAGCTGCGCGCTGGGTGGATAATCTGCCTGAGCTGACCAAATCGCTGGTCAGCAGAACCCTGGAGGCATCGGGGAGCCTTGAAGTGGTGTCAGAGCGGGCGAGGGCGGTGCATAAGAAATGTGACCTGCGACTTGAATTACGGGAGTTTTTTGCCAATCTCAATTCATCAGGACAAACACGCAGTGTTCAAATCGCCTACCATGGCAGTTACCAATGTGAATCTGAAGCGTTGATACCAATTCAGATCAAAGCTTCTGTCCCAGTTCAGGACAACCGCATGAGAACAATTGTCGCAGCCTTCCAGCAAGCCATGAACAGCGCAATGAAGGATCTACTCAAAGCTCTCCAATCAAACAAAGAGTCTTGATCAGAGATTCACAAATTTAAGCTCCACCCGACCATCAGGGATAGGGATACCTGCCTACCCAGATTACTTGCCGTGCGCTTGATCCAATGCTTCACGAACCTTCATACCCCATCTGGCAAACAGACCCTTGATGTTCTCGACATGATTCTGCGGGCTAAGCTTTTTATATTCAGTGCCAATAGCTCTTTCGCCTTCAACCAGGATCAGCAGTTCGCGGGTTTTTGAATCGCGAAATTCTGCCGATATGACAACATCACCGGAACCCAGTGTTGAAGTCTTGAAATTGCCATCGTTTGCCGGTGTGCCGGGTTTCACATAAGGCGTGATGCTGAGCATTTCTATTTCGATCCGCATGACGTCAGAAGCAGGTTGAGAGACCATCGCGTAACCGCCTTTCACTTCAAGCTCTTTCTGCATGGCATCCATAAACCACTCCTGGATGGCCTTGACATTTTCAGGCTCAAATGACCAAACATCATCATTGTCCTGTTCCCAGGCTGGTTTCAGGACTTCAATATTGTCCATGTTCAATGGTTTAACCATTACTTTGTTGTAGACGGAAAGGTCGACACCTTGTTTGACATAGGATGCCGGAAGGTTTTTGGCAACCAGGGTGCTACTAACTAACAACAACATCAGGCCTGCGATCAGCATGGGACCGGTGGAAATGACACGCTTCATGGATGACTCCTTATACAGATCAATTAAAGGCTGCACTGGCAACCCGAAAAAAAACAGACACATACTATAACATGTAGAACCGATGATTTATCTCATCAAATACACCAGTGCGACGACAGCCTACGCCCCTTTGTTCCTGTAACCGATCCAGCTACCTACGAGGAGGGCCAGGACGGCCATGGTCCAGACGGTCACGGCACCTGTGGGCAGGTCAAACAGGGCAGAGAGCACGATTCCTGTCACATAGGCCAATGCGCCCAAAAAGTAACCCGTCATCAGGCGTCGCTGTCCGTGCAGTTTTTGTGTTGCGAGAGCGGGGATAATCAGGCTGGCGAAAACCAGATAGACGCCTACCAGTTGCACGGATGCGGTGACCGTAAATGCAAAGATGATATAGAATCCCCTGTGGCCGATCTGGTCATGCCATTTGAACCAGATCGTCAATAGCACTGCGTATAATCCGGCGATATAAAGCAGGGATTGCCAGGTTGACCACAGAATCTGACCAACCAGCAGATCTTTCAGGTGCTGTGCACCGTGCGGATTCTCAGCAAGAAGCAAGATGCTGCCGGTTGCCGCAAGAACAAACAGAATACCGATCAAGGCTTCCTGAGATTGCGGCCAACGTTTTTCAGTCCAGTGCAGGCCAGCAGATGCTAACAGGGCGGTGCTGACGGCAGATAGTTGCACTGCCCACATATGATCTTCCCAACCCAGGACACCCGCCGCCAATACACCCAGACCGGCAATCTGGGCGATCGCCAGATCAATAAAAATGATGCCACGTTTGAGTACTTCCTGACCCAGCGGTACATGGGTGCTGAGCACCAGCAAGCCCGCGACGATGGCCGGTCCAAGTATGGACCAGTTGAGCAAGTCGATATTCATGTGCTCTCAGCGTTCAGTAGACGATTAAGAATATCATCAAACCACTTGTACAGATCTGTTGCCTGGTCGGTTCCGCCGACCGTCAATGGCAGCAGGACCGCCGGTATGCCGGTGCGCTCTGAAAGCCATTTTGAGGGTTTTGCACTCTGAAATGGTGCCCGAATGATAAGGTCAGCACCACCACTGCCAAAACGATTTAGCAGATCGGCAAGGTGGGTGGCGGTAGGTGGTATACCAGGCACAGGCTCCAGTGTGGCAACTTCTTCCAAACCCAGCCAACTCTCGAGATAAATCCATGATTTATGATGCGCGATGACCTGTTTCCCCCGCAAAACCGCGGCACGTTTTTCCCAGGCAACAACGGCGTTACTCCAGTCCTGACTGAAGTTCAGCAAATTCTGTTGGTAGGTTTTTGCATTGTCAGGATCCAGTTGGGCCATTCGTTCTGCCATGGCTTTAGCGACCAGCAAGATATTGTGTGGATTGGTCTGGATATGCGGGTTGCCCTGCGGGTGCACATCGCCCTGGGAACGATCGCTGCTGGCGGCAGTATCAAGCCGTTTCACATACATGCTGGCTTCGAGAAACCCGGGGCTACCCGGTAGGACATCGGGGTTGTTGCCTTTTCTTAATAGCATGGGTAACCAGCCAATCTCCAGTTGTGCACCGCTGCATACGATCAGGTCGGCACGTCGCACCTTCGAGATCAGGCTGGGTCGTGCCTGTATGTAATGTGGATCCTGCAGGGCGTTGGTCGCACTACTGGTTTTGATAATGGTTCCACCAATCTCCCCGGCAAGGGCGGACCATTCCGGTTCGCAGGTGAATACATTCAGGTCAGCTTTTGACGCCAGGGGCGCGAGTAACAGCATGCTCATAATAATGATTCTTTTCATCAAATGTTCCTCCATGCAGAGCGTGGCTTAAAAAGAGTGAGCACCGTGGGCACCGATGCTGAAAATATACTGCAAACCCCATTGCCTGTCGTCCTCATAACCGGCCTGGTCGATCGCGTATTGCAACCGGAGACGGCTGAATTCACTGTTGGACCAATCGGCCATCACTGTGTACCGGCGTGGGTCGTCATTTGCAGGCATCAAGGGTGTGCCTGTATACACGAGACCCGGGTTATCTGAAGAAAGCCGGTCATAGCGTGCACCGAAACGCCAACGTGGGAATGGCTGATAAACCGCCTGTAAATACAGACCCTGCTGATCCGTGTCATATGGCAACACACCGCGATCAGGCACGTCATAACTACCGTCCTCATTACGCCACATGTATTCGGCCTGGAAGATGAAATTACGTTGCCTGTTGTTGCCATTGGGTGCCCACTTCCAGACAAATTCTGCCATCATCATGTCAGACTGTCCGGTGAACAGGAGTGGCTCATCTTCATCGCCGGATGCACGTTCAATAGCATCAATCTGCAGGTAGGAAAGCCCGGCCTGCCAACTGTTGCTGAAGCCGACATCACCACCGGTGAGGGCATGAAAAGAGTAACTGCCAAAACCGGACTGACCTGCGCCGCCTGCGGGATATCGATCGCCCCGGAGAACCTCGGCCCCCAGTTCAATATACAGATCCGTCGGTGCAAGCCAACGCAATTGCAGACCATCATCGATATACCGGCCGCCTAAAAATGTCTTGTATACCAACGGTTGGTCGGAAAAATCCCAGTTATGTGAGTGCTTTCCATTCAGATAGCCGATATTGGAAGCAAATCGGCCCATGCGCAGGGAGAATCCAGCGGGCATCGCCAGGGTTTCAATCCAGGCGTCTTCGACTTCAATACCAACTTCGCCATCCTCAATTACGATGGGGGCCGTCAGCCAAGCGGTGAACTTGTCGTCTACATTGGCGGAGATATTGATCTCAATCTCACCCACCGATAGTCCATCTGCCGCCAGACCTGCTTCACCACCGAGCGGGAAGCCGGGAATCCCATAGTCGTCGAGGTCATTTTGATTACTCCAGGCCCGACCCTGGAAGATTACCCCGAACGCCGGGTTGAAAGCGTTGTTTCCCTGGCTCGTCATTTGACTGCTGGTAGGTTCAGGTTGCCAGCTATCCGCTGGTGGTGCAGCCTGACTCGCCTGTTGTGCGACGATAGCCTGTTGTTCCTCAGCTTTTCGCTCTGCTTCATCCAGACGGCCCTCCAATTGGGCGATACGTGTCTCATAGTCGGCACGCATCTGTGCCAGTTCCGCACGCAGGGCGTCTAATTCAGATTCGGGCTGCGCCAAAGCAGCAGGGGCAGTGCACATGAGGCATGCCCAAATAATGCCAAGGGATAAATTGCGCATTGGATATCTCCGTGATTGTGTTTTGAAATCATCCACCAACAAAAGCCGGCGAACATGCTAAAACGTCAGATCAGGAAATATGGGGTGGTGCCCGGCTTTGGTGGTCATGCAAAATGACCGGCAGGAGCAGGGGGGATGTGCGTATTTGGATTAAAGTGAAGCTGGCCGGAACCACGGTGAAAACCGTTAATTCTGGATTGATTGCAGTGTCTGGTTTTCCAGGGTGTAGACACAGGGCGCACAGCCCGGGATCTGTCGTTGTATGACTGGATATATGACCACTATAGGCCATATAACTGCCAACCAGCGTCAGCGCCAGCAATATACTCAATATTTGATGTTTGCTAAGCATATTTACAAATGCAAAGTTTGATCCCGGTATGTCCAGTGTATTTATGTTATACGACTGCTGCTTGTGTGTCACTGACATAGAACAAGCCTTGATCTTCCCCAATTGGAAGAATTTCCCAGTCCGTGCTTTTTTCACTATTTCGGGTCGTGGGAATGACAGCTTACATGTTAAAATCAGCTGCCGTTTCCAGGTGCTTCGCTGAAGCAATCCTGGCGTGGAAGTTCGGCGAGTTGACAGGTAGTACCGGTACAGCAATCGTACAGAAAAGGAAGTATCTGAATAATCATGAACGCTTTTGACCGCATGGTGAAATCAACTTTGAGTGGCGGTGTGCCGCTGACGATTCTTCTACTGGCAATAGTGGCCGGTATCGCGGCTTTGCAATTCACTCCGCGTGAAGAGGAACCACAAATTGTGGTGCCAATGGTCGATGTATTGATCGAGGCTCCAGGGCTCAGCGCCAGGCAGGTCGAACGCCAGGTTGCAACGCCTGTTGAAAAACTGCTTGCACAGATTCCGGGCGTTGAACACGTTTATTCCACCTCTCTTGCCGGCAAAGCCGCGGTTACGCTGGCATTTTATGTCGGTGAAGATCGCGAGATTTCCATTCTTAATACCTACAACAAGCTCTATGCCAATCAGGACAAGGTACCGGAGGTGGTGTCGCGTTGGATGTTGCGACCGATTGAGGTTGATGATGTGCCGATCATGTTGCTGGCGTTGTGGAGTGATGCGCCGGAGAGGTATAGCAGCTTTGAATTACGCAGGCTCGCTGAGGATGTATCAACCTATTTGCAGGGAATTGAACAGACCAGCGAAGTCAATATAGTCGGTGGACGTCCACGTACCATCCGGATTTTGATTGATCCGGAAAGCATGGGGGCCCGCAAGACCACTGCTGCAGATATTTTCAACGCCCTGCAAATCTCCAATGTATTGCGATTTGTGGATCAATGGGCATTCAATAATGAGTCCATCGTGCTCGAAAGTGGTGATTTCGTCCGCAGCGTCGAAGAGCTCAATTCTTTCGTGGTCAATGTTATCGATGGCACACCGGTCTACCTGGGTGACATCGCTGAAATCATCGATGGCCCGGCAGAGCCCGAT
>CBDTVF010000087.1:0-9682 GCA_965363775.1 uncultured Gammaproteobacteria bacterium | reverse complement strand
AGCTGGAGAAATTCCTGGTCCGTGACCACATTCTTTCAGGTAACCCACGTATTGACGGTCGTGACGTAACAACCGTTCGTCCGATCACCGTTAAACCTGGCATTTTGCCACGTACTCATGGTTCAGCCCTGTTCACCCGTGGTGAAACTCAGGCCATTGTTACCACCACACTGGGTACCACCCGTGATGCGCAGATGATCGATGCGGTCAATGGTGAATACAAAGACCCGTTCATGTTGCACTACAACTTCCCGTTGTTCTGTGTTGGTGAAACCGGTTTTTCCGGTGGTCCGAAACGTCGTGAAATCGGTCATGGCTGGTTGGCGCGTCGTGGTGTAACCGCGGTATTGCCGAGTATCGAAGATTTCCCATACGTTATCCGTGTGGTATCAGAAATCACCGAATCAAATGGTTCCAGCTCAATGGCAACTGTTTGTGGTACTTCTTTGGCGCTGATGGATGCAGGTGTACCTGTTAAGGCTCCTGTAGCCGGTATCGCAATGGGTCTGATCAAAGAGGGTGACCGTTTTGCAGTCCTGAGTGACATCCTTGGTGACGAAGATCATCTCGGTGACATGGATTTCAAAGTAGCCGGTACAGCAGAAGGTATTACTGCTTTGCAGATGGATATCAAGATCGAAGGCATCAATGAGCAGATCATGCAGATCGCCCTGTCACAGGCTAAAGAGGGACGTAACTTTATCCTCGGTGAAATGAACAAGGTCATCAGCGAGCCACGTAGTGAAATGTCCGAGTTTGCTCCACGCCTGGTAACGATCAAAATCCACCCGGACAAGATCCGTGACGTGATTGGTAAAGGTGGTGTCACCATCCGCAGCATTACCGAAGAAACCGGTGCGTCGATTGATATCACTGACGATGGCACCATCATCATTGGTTCCGTCAACAAGGAAGCCGGTGATGAGGCCCGTAAGCGTATTGAGCAGATCACTGCTGATATCGAGCCAGGCCAGATCTTCGAAGGCAAGGTCATCAAGATCATGAACTTCGGCGCCTTTGTTTCACTGACACCTGGCCGTGATGGTCTGGTGCACATCTCCCAGCTCTCTGATGAGCGTGTTGAGAATGTGACTGATGTGGTCAAAGAAGGTGAAATAGTCAAGGTCAAGGTTCTTGAAGTAGACAAGCAGGGACGTGTACGCCTGTCTATGAAAGAGGTTGGTAAAGAAGACTAATTTGTCTTTTTAGCTACAAGCTTAGTAAAAAACCCGGTTTATCCGGGTTTTTTATTGCTTGTAAAATCGCTTACAAGCCCCGCATCCCTGCTTGAGCCGGTGGATTCTTTCAGCTCACATAGCAAGCGCTTTGCGCTCACTGCGGGTTACAATACCCCTTCAAACAAGGATGCCAAAATGCACGCAATAATCCTCGCAGCCGGACGTGGAAACCGTCTGGCAGAATTCATTCCCGATGGTCAGCCTAAGTGTCTGCTGGAGTTTGGTGGGCGCAGCCTGTTGGACCGCCAGTTGGACATTTTATTCCGACTTGGGATTAAGCATGCAACGCTGGTGCTGGGCTACAAGGCAGGTTTGGTAGTTGAACATGTCGGTACATTGGCTTCACGTCCTGAAGTGGCGTTTTTTTATAACCCGGCATATAAAAAAGGCAGCGTGTTGAGCCTGCTGGCCGCGCATGAGGTGATGACTAGCGGTGAGACCGTATTGGTTCTGGATGCAGATGTACTTTTTCATCCCAGGATTATGCAAATCCTGATCGAATCAGCGCATGAAAATTGCTTTCTGATCGATCAGGATTTCGCTCCAGGTGACGAACCGGTCAAAATTGCCATGCACAAGGGTCAGATGGTTGAGCTCAGAAAAGCCCTGCCTGCGGAACTCAAATTTGATATCTTGGGAGAGTCTGTAGGGTTTTTTAAGTTTGATGGGAATATTGCGTCTAAAATTGCCCAGCTTTGCGACGGTTACAAGACGGAAGGTCTGTTGGGTGCACCGCATGAAGAAGCATTGCGGGATATCTTGTTAGCCTTGCCCAGGGCTTTTGCATGTGAAGATGTCAGCGGTTTGCCATGGATTGAAGTGGATTTCCCGGAAGATGTGGAACGAGCCATAAAAGAGATACTGCCGGAGATCAAAAAGGACATACCTGACTTTTAACCCAGGAAAAAGAGCTGTGCTAAAAACCACTCAACTGAAAGAGATGTTGAATTCCGGGCAGACTGAATTCATCCTCGAAGCTCACAATGGTTTGTCCGCACGGATTGTGGAAGAGGCGGGCTTCAAGGGCATATGGGGTTCCGGACTTGCCTTGTCGGCCCAGCATGCTGTGCGTGACAACAATGAGCTCTCCTGGACCCAGGTGGTGGAACAGCTGGAGTTTATGACTGATGTCACCGATATTCCTATTCTGTTGGATGGTGATACCGGCTATGGTGACTTCAATAATACGCGCAGACTGGTTCGTAAACTCGGGAAGATTGGTGTCGCCGGTGTTTGTATTGAAGATAAACTGTTTCCAAAAACCAATAGCTTTATCCATGGTGAGGCGCAACCGCTTGAAGACATTCAAACCTTCTGCGGAAAAATCCAGGCGGGTAAAGACTCTCAGACTGATGATGATTTCTCCATTGTAGCCAGGGTTGAGGCCTTCATTGCAGGTTGGGGTCTTAATGAGGCCCTGAAACGTGCAGAGGCCTACCATGAGGCAGGTGCGGATGCGATTTTAATCCATAGTAAGCAAAGCCAACCTGATGAAATACTAAGATTTGCCGCAGAGTGGGCCAACCGTAGTCCCCTGGTGATTGTCCCCACCAAGTATTATGCAACCCCGACAGAGGTGTTTGAGCAAGCGGGAGTCAGCCTGGTGATATGGGCCAATCACATGATACGCACCTGTATATCGGCCATGCAGGTGACCGCAGACAAAATCCATGAAACACGCTCATTGGTTGAAAGCGAAGGCCGTATTGCCACGGTTTCAGAGGTTTTCCGCCTGCAGGGTGCAGATGAACTGCTTGAGGCTGAAAAGCGCTATGCACGTGGTGGCAGTCACCCGGTTTCGGCAATTGTTCTGGCAGCATCAAGGGGTCAGGGCATGGATGAATTGACCCGGGAAAGACCCAAGGTTATGTTGCCTGTGGCCGGTGTACCGATGCTACGGAGACAGATTGATAAATTTAAAAAACAGGGCATCAATGATATAACCGTGGTTGCAGGTTATCGTCATGATGCAATTGATGTGCACGGTGCGGAAATCCTGATCAATGAAAATTGGGAATCAACCGGTGAACTGGCTTCGCTGGACTGTGCCATGGGGACCTTCAGTGAAGATACCGTGATCATCTATGGTGACCTGCTGTTCCGTTCCTATATATTGCATAACTTACTCGATTGGGATGCTGATATTTTGGTGGCCGTAGATTCATCGTCACTGTCAAACATAGCCGGGAATATTAACGACCTGGCCTGGTGTTCGGAACCGGATAATCGTGCTATGTATCAGCAGAAAGTCATGCTGGATCAAGTCCTGTCCGGGCAAGGAAACCAGAACAGGCAACCGGATGGCCGCTGGATAGGTATGTTGCGCGTAAAAGGCGAGGGAGGCGAGTACCTTCGTGCTGCAATGGCGACACTCAGGCAAAGGGAGAACTTTAACCAGCTTGGCCTGCCGGATTTACTCAACCAATTAGTTGAAGACGGCCATTCACCGCAGGTGCAATACGTCAACGGACACTGGATGGATATCAACAACCTGGACGATCTTGAGCGTGCCGGTACGTTTGAACACACAACGGGTGAGTAAACGTGATAGAAGCAAATCAATTTGTCGGGCCGGCCAAACGACTGGGTTTTGATTTCTGGGCCGGTGTGCCCTGTTCCTTCCTGACCCCGTTTATTAATTACACCATCGGTGATAAAGAGCTGACATATATCTCATCAGCCAATGAAGGTGATGCGGTTGCTGCCGCCACCGGTGCAGCGCTGGGTGGCCATCGGTCAGTGGCGATGATGCAGAATTCCGGCCTTGGCAACGCTGTCAGTCCTTTGACCTCGTTAAACCATGTATTTCGTATTCCTGTGTTGTTGATCATTACCTTGAGAGGCGAGCCAGGCAAACCGGATGAACCACAACATGAGTTGATGGGGCAGATTACACCAGACCTGCTGGATACCATGCGAATTCCATGGCGTTGGTTTCCCGATCGGGAAGAGGATGTGGAAGACGTGCTTCAGACAGTGGTCGATCACATGGATTCAACTGGTAGACCCTATGCATTGATAATGAAGAAGGACATGGTTGCGCCCAATTCGTTACCGCCAGTGCCGGATTTTCCTAAAACAGTCGGGAAGTACGAAAGTAGCTCAGACAGCATGGGGTCCGTTACTTCCAGTCGGCATGATGTTCTTCAACAGCTTGTAAACGGAACCGATGTTGAAAGTACGGTATTGATAGCCTCAACCGGTTTTAACGGGCGTGAGTTGTACGCACTGGATGATCGCCCGAATCAGTTGTACATGGTCGGCTCAATGGGTTGTGCAGCTTCCCTGGGTTTGGGTCTTTCACTGGTCAGGCCGGATAAAAAAATTATCGTCATCGATGGTGACGGGGCGACATTGATGCGTATGGGCAATATGGCGACGGTGGCTGCCTACGCGGGTGAAAATTACTATCACCTCTTGCTGGATAACCATGTCCATGAGTCCACCGGTGGTCAGGCGACGGTCAGTTCGGCCATCGACTTTGCGGCAGTTGCCGCTGCTTGTGGTTACAGGAATATTTTCACTGCGACACAAGGTCATGGGTACATAGCCGGTTTTCTACGGGCAGTAGCACCCGCTTTTATGCAAATAGAAACCAGAAAGGGGGTGCCGGATGGACTTCCCCGCCCATCAATCAAGCCAGCTGATGTAGCCAGGAGACTGATGCAACATCTGGATGTAGATACGGTATGGAAATAAAGAAAAAAGGGCCGGCTACATTTATCAAATGTATCCGCCCCCTTTTTCGAGTAAAATCAGCGCGTCTTTAACGGGAGTTACAAATGGTCAAAGAGCGAGTAACAATGATGGGTAACCGGACCGGGTTAGGCGGCTGGTATGATCGTGTTCGCTTCAATGAAATTTTGCGCCAGGTCATTGGCCTGCTACTGGTGGCTGTGTGTGCCAATTTTGCCCAGCCGGATGCTGGGACTGTGGCGATAGGACTTGCAATGGCGGTCGCGGGTCAGGTCTTTCGTATTTATGCTGCAGGTTTTATCCACAAGAACAAACAACTTGCTTCAACCGGGCCATACGCGCTGGTGCGCCATCCTTTATATCTCGGTAATTTTTTAATTTTGATTGGTTTTACAATCGCTTCTGCCAACTGGTATGTGACCATCGCCGTGATCGTGTTTTTTCTTGTCTGGTACCCGGCAGCCATTGCCTATGAAGACAGCAAACTGGAAAATATTTTTAAAGAAGAGTGGCGCGAATGGAGCAAAAACATACGTGCCATCATTCCAGGGCGCTTTCGTTGGGCTGACCTGAAGGCCAATGGTTGGGATACCTATCAATCCTTGATCCGTAATGGCGAGTTACCGATTTCACTCTATTTATTTGCTTGTGGAATCTGGTTATGGGTTGTGAGCCACGCTGCAAGCTGACGTGAGACCCATTCTTCTTAACCCAGGTCCGGTTTCATTGAGCGAAGGTGTTCGACATGCCGTCGCGCGGATGGATTTGTGCCATCGTGAACCTGAGTTTTTTAAACTGCAGGACAAGGTTATCCAGGGTTTGCTGGGTATTTATCAATGCGACCCTGCGGTGTGGACTGCGGTATTGATCGGTGGCTCGGGAACATTTGCCATGGAAGCCATGCTGGCATCCCTGGTTCCTTCTGACGCCAATGTCCTGGTACTGGAAAACGGTGTCTATGGTGAGCGATTAAGTCATATTGCCAACATACATGGTATTCCGCACCAGGCACTTTCGGTTGCCTGGGGTGAGGAAATAGACTTGAAATCAGTGGCCGATCTACTCGGGTCTGGTAAGTTTTCACATGTTGCTGCTGTCCATCACGAAACCACCACCGGTCGTTTGAATGCGGTTGATGAGATTGCTTCCTTGTGTTCGGAGTACAAAGTTCAGTTGCTACTGGACGCTGTCTCCAGTTTTGGTGCGGAGTCCATACCTTTCGAGCAAACGTCTCTGCAGGCGATTGCCGCAACCGCCAATAAATGCCTGCATGGCATTCCGGGGCTGGCGATGGTGTTATGTCGGCGTGAAGCCTTACAACTGGATATAAAACCACGCAGTCTCAGTTTGCATTTGCCAGGCTGGGCTGAACAACAGGCGAGACAATCAACCCCCTTCACCCCGCCGGTTAACGCTTTGCTTGGTCTCAAGCAGGCGCTGAAGGAATTGAAAAAGCAGGGTGGCTGGAAATCACGCAGGTCGCGTTACCTTAAACTGGCTACACATGTGGCCGATACCTGTGATGAGCTGGGTGTCAGGCCTTGGTTGTCAGCCGCGCAAAGCTCATGTGTTTTGCGCAGTTATCATCTTCCAGTCGGTTTGACTTATAAAGAACTACACGATGGCTTAAAACAGCAGGGATTTATCATCTACGCCGGGCAGGGCGATCTGGCAGCGCAGTTGTTCAGGATTTCGACCATGGGTGAGATAAGTGATTACGATCTGGCCAGGCTGGAACATGCACTCAGATTAGTGATTGCCGATTGAGATATATGAATATGAGCAAGCCTGACAGCTTACGTCAATTTCAGTCACGCCTGGTGTCGTCGGTTTTTGTTTTTCTGATGATGATGCCGGTATCTGCATTGGCTTACCTGGACCCGACCACGGGCAGTATGCTCATTTCCGCAATTGTGGGTTTATTTGCATCGCTGGTGTTGGCTATCAAGACCTATTGGTATCGAATCAAGGGGTTTTTTAAAAGTAAACCTGCCGGGTCAGACGCTGACGATGGGGTTGCTTAAGGCCTGGTCAGGCTGGCGCAGGTACCGCAAATTATCTGCGGAATGGCGCAATATCGTAATCTATTCTGAAAGTGGTCAGGACTGGCATTATTTTGAGCCACTCATTGCCGTACTCAATGATAAGTTGCAGCATCGGGTCACTTACGTAACCTCCGATCCGAATGATCCCGGTTTAAGCAGACAACACGATTTTTTCGGGACCGTCTGTATTCCGGCAGGATTTTTTCTGACCCTGAATTTCAATATGCAAAAGGCCGATGTGGTCGTGCTGACCATGATGGATCTGGACAATTTTCAACTCAAGAAATCGATCAACCCGGTTCACTATATCTACCTGTTTCACGCACTTGGCAGTACTCACATGGTGGACCACGCGAATTCCTATGACGCTTATGACAGTCTGTTTTGTACCGGTCCACACCATGTCAGGGAGTTACGCAAGCGGGAATCGATGCTTGGGCTTGCAGCGAGAAATTTGTTTGAATATGGACATCCTCGCTTGGAAAATTTGTTGACCGCGTCAAAATCATACGACCGGAAAGCTCTGACCGGCGGACTAACCGCGAGCACATCACCGGTAGTTCTGATTGCACCTACCTGGGGGGAGCAGTCAATTTTCAACACATGTGGCGATGAGCTGACTGGCTTGCTGCTGGATGCGGGTTATCATGTGATTGTTCGCCCGCACTACCAGACTCTATTGAAGACACCGGAAGTAATAGACAGCCTCAAGGCGAAATACGCTGGCCGTGATAATTTTGAATTCCAGGATCAAATGGGGGAAAGCGATACCCTGTTTCGCTCAGATATCCTGATCTGTGACTGGTCGGCGATGGCCATTGAGTACGCGCTGGGACTGGAAAAGCCCGTATTATTTGTGGATCTACCCCGTCGGGTGCGTAACCCGTACTGGCAGGAACTGGGTATAGAACCCCAGGAAGCTGCTATCCGAACACTGGTCGGTGATATTGTTTCACCACAGAACCTCCATGAAGTACCTGGCAGAATTGCCCTATTACTTGAAAAACAGGATGATTTCAGACATCGAATGGGGAATCTTCGCTCCCAAATGGTCTTCAATATTGGCAGCAGTATCGAAGCGGGCGCCAGAGAAATAGCGCGATTGGCTGATGAAAAGGCGGCCGAACGGATGGCAAGGGAGCAATTGAATGGTCGCTAATCCAAATACGGATATTCAAACCCGTCGCCAGCTTTTTCGCTGGCTGGGTTGGTTCGCTATGGCCAATGCGGTCGTTTTTGGTTTGATCGATCTGCGCTTCCTGGTCGGTGGAGCAACCGTGACCACACCACTTGCCTGGACTTACCTTGTAACCATTTATATCAGTCACCACAGCTGGCTGGCCCTGTTACCCCTGCTGATGGCAGTTACGCCTGTTATTGTAATAAGGCCTTCGTTACGCTGGTCCAAAACGGTGGCCATCCTACTCATGGCCGTGATGATTGCCGTCATCATGCTTGACAGCCTTTTGTGGTCACAAAGCCGCTTTCACATCAACATGCTGACACTCAAAATACTGGGTTCTTCGAGTTTGATATTTGCCACAGTCATGTTCGTGATTGCGATTTTGTTTGAGACACTGCTGGCTGGAAGAGTCTGGTCATGGGTTGTGTCTGCGCCTTCGCGCGGGGGACGGTTATTGGCTGTGCTGATCTCCGTCTTCCTGGTCGTGGCACAAAGCATTTACGCATGGGCCGATGCGAGTTATTACGTACCCGTCACCAGTATTGCCCAACAGTTACCGGTACAACGTGGATTTACTGCAAAAACACTGCTGGTGCGTTTTGGGCTGGTCGATATCAGCCAGAGTCGGGAGCGCCAATTAGCGAACCGTCTGGCGAATGGCTTGGACCAGTCCGGAACTGCCAACCTGAATTATCCGCTGGCGCCATTACAGTGCTCTGCAACCGAACCGCTGAACCTTGTGATCATCATGGTGGATGCCATGCGTGGTGATTTGCTCGGGCGTGGAACAACACCGAACCTGGATCAGTTTGCTGCCCAAAAAGCGACGCGTTTTTCAAATCATTTCAGCGGTGGTAACTCTTCCCGAATGGGGGCTTTCAGTCTGTTCTACGGTTTACTCCCGGGTTATTTTGGTAGTTTTGAATCCCAGCAAAAGCCATCAGTCCTGATAGACCAACTAATGGCTGCCGACTACCAGCTCGGTCTGTACAGTAGCTCTAATCTTTACCGACCTGTCACGCTTGACCGAACCGCTTTTGCAAACGTAGCCAATCTTCGTATCGAAACAAAACCGGTTGATGCACCTGCATGGCAACGCGACCGGATCATGACGGCTGAGTGGATCTCATGGCTGGATCAACAGTCCTCGAATAAACCATTTTTTGGCTTCCTTTTTTACGATGCTGTGAATGTCTCGGCCTATCCGCCCGAATACGCGGGCAAGGTGGCTGTTAACCCGGAAGATGCACTGGCCGAGGAGTTTGCAAAGTACAGAACCTCGGTAATGTTTGTTGATGGGTTGATAGGACAGGTGATGGCGGACCTGGATCAACGTGGGCTGGCAGATAAAACCGTGGTTCTTATTACCTCCGACCATGGTGAGGAGTTCAGTGAGAATGGTGACGGTGTCCGGGGTCATGGTTCGGGTTACAGTCGCCAGCAACTTGGAGTTCCGATGTTGTTGGCATGGCCGGGTATGGAGCCACAACAACTGGCTCACCGGACATCACATTACGACA
>CBDTVF010000086.1:0-9699 GCA_965363775.1 uncultured Gammaproteobacteria bacterium | reverse complement strand
CTGGCTACCGGCAGGAGCAGTGCTGCAAAAAACAGATATGTTGCAAATTTTTTCATCAGTGGGTCACCCGCTCTGGTTCCGGTTTTGTCTTGCCTTTCGGACTCATGAAAAACAGCAAAACAAAAAACATGAAGTAAACCAGTGTCCAGATTCTCATTTCCCAGGTCTGTGCCGGTGTACCCTCGGCCATACCCAGCAAGCCAAGACGCACAAACGCGATCGTGAACAATGTTAACAGCACTTTATACCACATACCTTTGTAGCGTATGGATTTGACCGGTGAACGATCAAGCCAGGGCAGGAAAAACAGAATTGCTACAGATGCACCCATGGTTATCACGCCCATCAATTTATCCGGAACAGCCTTCAAAATCGCGTAAAACGGAGTGAAATACCAAACAGGTTTGATGTGCTCCGGTGTGACAAGTGGATTGGCAGGTACAAAATTATCGTGCTCAAGGAACAATCCACCGGCTTCCGGCCACAAGAACAGGACGAATGAGAACAGGATCAGGAAAAAGCCAACACCGAAAATGTCCTTGACCGTGTAGTAGGGATGGAATGGTATGCCGTCTACCGGGGTTCCATCGGGACCTTTGTTCTTCTTGATTTCGATTCCGTCAGGATTATTTGAACCATTCTCACGCAATGCCACGAGGTGCAGCATCACCAGACCCAACAGCGCCAACGGTACGGCAATAACATGTAATGCAAAAAACCTGTTCAGGGTCGCATCAGAAATGAAGTAATCACCGCGTATCCATTGTGTCAGTGGCTCACCTATCTTAGGAAGCGCACCGAACAGGTTGATGATTACCTGTGCACCCCAGTAAGACATCTGTCCCCAGGGCAGGATGTAACCGAGGAATGCCTCGGCCATCAGTACCACGTAGAGGAACATACCGAAGACCCACAGCAGTTCACGTGGTGCCTTGTGAGAACCGTAGAGCAGGCTACGGAACATATGCAGGTAAATAAGGATGAAAAAGAATGAAGCGCCGGTTGTATGCATATAGCGAATCAACCAGCCCCAATCCACATCACGCATGATGTACTCTACCGATGCAAATGCCTCGGCGGCGGATGGTTTGTAGTGCATCGCCAGCAAAATGCCGGAAAAAATCTGGATGACCAGGACCAACAGAGCCAATGAGCCCATGTAGTACCAGAAATTGAAGTTTTTGGGTGCCTGATAATCCGTCATCACCGCTTTCCAAAAACTGCTCACGGGCAAACGGTCATCAAACCAATTCAATAGTGCGCCCGCCTGTTTGGAGACGTTATCTGCAAATTTGGCCATTAGACTGCTCCTTGCGGATTGACACCGATCATTAGAGTCTGATCGTCAAGAAAACTGTAGGGTGGGATACGCAGGTTGGTCGGCGCCGGTACACCCTTGTAGACACGTCCGGCCAAATCGAATTTTGATTTATGGCATGGGCAATAAAAGCCGCCGTTCCAGTTTTCGTCAAATGGCTGCGGGCCAACCTGGGGAATCATTTGAGGTACGCAACCCAGGTGGGTGCAGTGCATGTTAACAACCAGGAATTCGGGATTCAGTGCACGCGGCTCACCCTGAACATATGCCGGTTGCTCGGCGTTTGCCGATTCAGGATCCGACAGCACAGCATCATTTTTGGCAAGGCCGGAGACCATTTCTGACGAACGACGTAAAACACCAATCGTCTGGCCACGCCACTGCACCTTGAGCAATTGCCCTTCTTTCAGTTTACCAATGTAGACTTCGACCGGGCCACCGACTGCCTGCGCTCTCGCGCTCGGCATCCATGACTTGATAAATGGTACGGCTGCGATCCCTACACCGACCCCGCCCACAACAGAAGTGGTAGCAACCAGAAACCTACGTCGCCCCTTGTTCACGCCATCAGATGACATCAATTTCTCCAGCAGAAAAATGTCCTAAGCAAGGACATACTCAATTTCAGGAAATTCAAATTTTTGTGATTAAAACAAGCATCTGTCAACAGGGTGCATGGAACCTCAGTTGCAATCATCCCGTCCCTCACTTGAATTAATCGCTTATTTTAACTAAACGGACCATGCGAGACAAACGATTTGCCGATAGAATTGCATGTATAAGCACGGTTTTTTTAGAAAATCGGTATTGAGCTCGAACAGACGGAACCGGAACCGGGATGAAACAAGCAAAGACCCAGGCTTCAAACAGGGGATATACGACAGGATCTTTCCTGCGTTTCCTCGCAAGTTCGATAATAGCTGGCCTCGCATTGGCCTTTGTCATTGTGTATTTGTGGCCGAATATAAGCGAACGCCTGAGCCATCAACCTGAAGATGTAACTGCAGTACCGGCAGCACCTGTATCTTATGCCGACGCAGTTGACCGCACAGCACCTTCGGTTGTCAGCATTGTCACAATAACGTTTGAATCAAAGGAACTACCGGCAGGTCTTCAAAAGCTTTTCGGCACTTCCCATGTATCCCGTGAGCTTCAGGATATGGGCTCGGGTGTTCTAGTCAGCGAAGATGGCTACATCCTGACCAATAATCATGTCATCAGCCGGGTACAGAACATCAGGGTCGGTTTGTGGGATGGCCGTTTTGCGACCGCACAAGTGGTTGGCAGCGATCCGGAGACTGACCTGGCAGTGTTGAAAATAGATCTCAACGGACTACCAGCGGCGCCGCTGGCGGAAGAAGCCAATGTGCGGGTTGGCGATGTGGTACTGGCCATCGGCAATGCCTTCGGTTTTAGCCATACCGTCACCATGGGCATCATCAGCGCCACGGGTCGCAACGACCTGAAGGTTGTGCTTTACGAAGATTTCATACAGACCGATGCCGCCATTAACGCCGGCAACAGCGGTGGCGCGCTGATCAATTACCGTGGTGAAGTGATTGGTATCAATACCCTTAACCTTGGCCAGATGCAGGGTGCACAAAATATTGGCTTTGCCATACCCATTGCGATGGCATATGACGTCATGCAGCAAATCGTTGATAACGGTAGTGTCAGGAGAGGCTCACTCGGTGCGTTATTCAGCGACATGCCACTGTCACCACAAACCGATGGCAGTTCTGTGCGACGAGGTGTCCAGGTCCGGGATGTAACTCCCAATGGTCCCGCCTGGAGCGCGGGTATCAGACCCGGTGACATTCTGCTGAGTATTGATGGTGTTGAAATTGCAGACCCCAGGGCGCTGCTACTGATGATTTCCCAGCGCCAACCGGGTGGCAGAGTTGAATTCAAGGTACAGCGTGATTCGGATGTCTTTGAAACCTATGCGACGCTGATTCAACAACCGCCACTGCGTTGATATTGCGTGTTCTCTACATTACTTTTTGCCGCGTAGCTTATAGGTTTCCTTGAATCTGGGCTCATAGTCTTTGGGTGCCTTGATCTTCAGTTTGGCACTGTCAGAGTTTTCACCAAGGCTGACCTTGATGCTGTAATCACCCGGTATTGCATACAGGGAGTGACCGAGTCTGACCGATTCTGTGTAAGGTGTGTCAGCCAGACTGGTGGTCTTTTCCCCATTTTCATGATCAGAGTCTTCTTTTGCCTTGTCCAGCGCTACAGCTTCGGCGGCCAGTGCCAGGGCCTCTTCGACCAGCAAGTCCCATTCAAAACTGTTCATGCCTTTTACCGAATCAGTGCTGAGGCGACGAACGATGGCATCATTGCTATCGACGATTTCGATTGTGGCTGTGCCCGCACTGTTGCTCCAGTATTTGACCGTCGATTTCGGTGCCTCAACAGGATCAAAATACCAGCGGGAACGTTCACTGCGCCAGCCGCGACTGGCTTTAACATCATCGACATAAAATACTTTGAGTGCGGTGTCGTTACCTGCCTCGACCAGATCCTGCAACGGTAATACGTCAACGATCCAGATACTGCGGCCATGGGTGCCCGCCACCAATTCACGTTCACGTGGATGAATCACCAGGTCATGTACCGGAACATTGGGTAAACCGCCCTGCAAAGCACTCCATGAATCACCGCGATCGGTCGAGACATAGACACCGCTATCAGTGCCTACGTAGAGGATATCTTCCACCAGCGGGTCTTCCCGAATGACATTAACCGCCTCATCAGGCAAACCCTTGCTGATGTCCTTGAAGCGTTTACCCAGGTCATCAGTACGGTAAACATAAGCACGGATATCATCATCACGATAGCCATTGAGCGTGACATACGCACGCTCGCGTGCATGGTTGGATGCCTCGACCCGGCTGACCCAGCGGTCTTTGGGCAGCTTGCCGGCCACGTCCTTCCAGCGTACACCGCTGCTATCTGTCACCCACACCTGTCCGTCATCGGTACCGGCCCAGATCAGACCAAATTGCAGAGGTGATTCAGACAGACTGCTCAGTGTGCCGTAGGGTACATCACCACGATTTTTCGAACGACTCAGATCTTCAGAAATGGCTGTCCAGGTATCACCCTGGTCCATTGAGCGATAAAGACGGTTGGTACCAAAGTACACCACGTCGGCATTATGCGGTGAAAGTATGACCGGTGTGTTCCAGTTGTAACGCAATGCAGGATCACCAAAAGCGTTGCGGGGTCGTACCTCGGCCCGCGGACCGTCACCCAAACGGGCGTAATAGCCAAATTGCGAACCTGAATAGGTGGTCTTGTTATCACGTGGATCCACTGCCACATACATGCCATCACCACCATTGATGCGTTTGCAGTTTGCACCGGTCTGCCAACGGTTGGCTGATGAGCAACGGATGGTGCCATTGTCCTGCAGACCACCATAGACATTGTAAGGTTCAGCCATATCCACATTGACGGTATAGAACTGTCCCAGTGGTTGGGCATCCATCTTGACCCATGTCTCACCACCGTCATAACTGACATCGGCACCACCGTCATTGCCGATCATCAGGTGATCGGGTTGCTGTGGATTGATCCACATCGACTGATGGTCACCATGCACGCCACGTCCCTGAACCGAGAACCAGGTTTTGCCGCCATCGTCGGATTTAACCACCGGCACACCCAGTACATAAATCTGATTTGCATCTTTGGGTGAAACACGAATTTCACCGAAATAGTAACCATAGGAATAGACCACCTGGTCGAGCGGCTTATCGTGGGTGAGGGACCAATTGGCACCGGCATCATCTGAGCGCCACACCTGTAAACCAACAATATCAGTATTGAACAGATTGGCGTTGGCATCACCGAGTTGGTCGATAATGTCCCTGATACTGACTTTGCCGGTCGTGACCCATTCGATCAACTTGTCGGTATCGATACTGACATCAAAATCGGAACTGCGGATAAACCTCTCGATCTCGCTCTTGTCCTGGGCCAGGAACTGTTCCTTGCTCATATGGCGCAGGCGTTTGGCATTAATGGGACGATCGCCCAGATTCCACTGATCCTCGGGTAAGGGTTGCTGGTTATCAATACTGGCATAAAGCGTTTCAGGGCTTGCTGCACTGACCGCCAGGCCAATACGTCCTACAAATTCGTTTCTTGGCAACCCGCCCTCCAGGTGTGACCAGCTATCACCGCCATCGGTGGACTTATATATCGCCGAACCGGTTCCACCCTCGGTGAAATCCCAGGGACGGCGCTTGCGATCCCAGGAAGCTGCGTAGAGTGTTTGTGCATCATCCGGTTTAAATACCAGGTCGATGATACCGGTCCAGTCACCACCCTCCAGCACCTGTTTCCAGTTTTTCCCACCATCGGTACTGCGGTAGATACCGCGCTGGCCACCGGGTGTATATAGCTTACCCAGAGAGGCCACATAGATCGTGTCGGAATCATTGGGGTCAATCAGGATTCGACCGATGCGGTCGGTATCACCCAGCCCCATGTAGCGCCAGCTCTGACCGCCGTCATCGGAACGATAAATACCCATTCCACCATAGGATGATCGCGATGAGTTGTTTTCACCGGTACCGACCCAAACGGTTTCAGGGTTATTTGGATCGACCGCAATATCGCCCATGATCATCGTCACCTGATCATCGAACAGGGGTTCAAAGGTATGACCGTTATTGGTCGTTTTCCACAAACCACCCGAGGCATAAGCAGCATAAAACGTATAGGGTTGGCCTGGAACCACTTCCATATCGACCAAACGTCCACCCTGGACGACCGGGCCGACATTGCGCCACTCCAATCCCCTGTATGGTGAGTTGGCGGCCAAAGCCTGGTGTTTCTGCCAGGCAGCCTGTTTATCAGCATAATCAGCCGCCCCATCCGGACGTGGCCGGGCATCAACCGGGCTTGCCGCCAAAAGAGCCGCAAAAAGACCAAACGCCGCGATTGATTTACTGATTTTCATTATGGTTTACCCTTTTAGCAAGCTTGGGCCAATGTCACACGCCGCTAGCACCTAACTCTGAATCAGGATTTCAGGCATCTGCAGCGTCAAACTGCGGGGTTTAACCGACAGCTCACCTGCTGTTCGCAAAGCCAGGCTTTGATAACTTTTTGACAGCGGTGAATCCGGGTTTTGTACCATGATCGGCTTGCCTTCATCCAGGGACGAGCGGATTTCCATCGCCAAAGGCAAACGGCCCAACAATGGAAGTTCAAAATCCACCGCCATTTGCTCACCGCCACCACTACCGAATATGGCTTCTTCATGACCACAGGCAGTACATATATGTGTGCTCATGTTTTCAACCACACCCAATACCGGCACGTCGACCTTGCGGAACATGTTAACCGCCCGACGTGCGTCAAGCAGGGCGATATCCTGGGGAGTGGTCACAATAACCGCACCCGCAACCGGAACTCTTTGCGCCAGTGTCAACTGGATATCGCCGGTTCCCGGCGGCAGGTCAATGATCAGGTAGTCCAGCGTACCCCAAAGCGTGTCACCCAGTAATTGCTGCAAGGCAGAAGTTACCATCGGTCCACGCCAGATCATGGCTGAATCCTCTTCAACCAGGAACCCTATCGACATCACTTTCAAACCATGCGCCTCTTTTGGAATGATGTGTTCACCGTCTGTGCTCGGTTGTCCTTTTACACCCAGCATAGACGGTATACTTGGACCATATATATCTGCATCCAGCAACCCAACACGGGCGCCCTCGCGCTGCAAGGCAACTGCCAGGTTGACCGCCGTTGTAGATTTACCCACACCGCCCTTACCCGAACCAACGGCGATTATGTTCGCGATGGATTCCAGTGGCTTGAGTTCTTCCTGTACCTTGTGAGGCATCACTTTTGAACTGATATTGACACTTGCCTTGTCAATTTCCGAAGCGCTTTCGAGATGGGCTTTGATGGCAGATGCCATCTGGTCGCCCTTATCGGCAAGGTGATAGCCCAGGCGGATATCTACGCTAACACGATCTTCGTGTATACCGACTTCCCGGACATTGCCTGCCGAGACCAGGTCGCGGTCGGAATTTTCATCTTTAATTTCGGCCAGAAGGGCCATTACGGATTCTTTGTTCATCATTAATCACTCTAATTAGGTCAGTGGTCTTGCCAGCAAACGTGACATTGTACCCGTTAAGCTTGGGTCTGTTAGCTCAGACCCAAGGTCAGGGGGTGAATTTATTTGAGTATAGTTTGATTGTGAATTGCTTAGTTGATGCTACAGCTTGGTTGACGAGCGTGCCATAATTGCGCATTCCAATATTTGCCCGGAAAACGACGGCATCAGTAGAAACTTATGAGCACACAGAAAAGAAGAATTTTAGTCACCAGCGCCCTGCCCTACGCCAACGGTGCGATACACCTTGGACATATGCTGGAATATATCCAGACTGATATCTGGGCGCGTTTTCAGCGTGCACAGGGTCATGAATGTTATTTTGCCTGGGCGGATGACGCACACGGCACACCGATCATGTTGAGGGCGCAATCCGAAAACATCACACCGGATGAGCTAATTGACCGGATGAATGCCGAGCATCAACAGGACTTCAGGGATTTCGGGCTGAGTTTTGACAACTATTCAACCACACATGGCGAGGCCAATCGCCAGTGTGTTGAAACTATCTATAATCGTCTTGAAGAAGGCGGTCACGTTGTACGACGCACCATATCCCAGTTTTATGACGAGCAAAAACAGATGTTTCTGCCCGATCGCTTTATCAAGGGAACCTGTCCCAAATGCAAAACTGAAGACCAGTACGGCGATAGCTGTGAGTCCTGTGGTAGCCACTATAGCCCGACCGACCTGATCGAACCCCGTTCAGCAGTCAGTGGGACCGCGCCGGTCATGCGTGACTCTGAACATCATTTTGTTCAGCTGTCCGAATTTCAAAACCGTCTGCAAAACTGGATGACGGCGGGAACACTACAACCGGAAGTCGTCAACAAAATGCAGGAGTGGTTCGACGATGGTCTGCGTGACTGGGACATTTCCCGCGATGAACCCTATTTCGGTTTTAAAATTCCCGGTACCGATAACAAGTACTTTTATGTGTGGGTTGACGCTCCCATCGGATACATGGCCAGTTTCAAGGAACTGAGCGAACGTATCGACCTGGATTTCGGGGAATGGTGGCACCCGGATACCGACACCGAACTCTATAACTTTGTAGGTAAGGACATTATTTACTTCCATACGCTGTTCTGGCCGGCGATGCTGATGGGCGCAGGTTATCGTGTACCCACAGCAGTGTATGCACACGGATTCCTGACCGTCGATGGCGCAAAAATGTCCAAGTCGCGTGGAACCTTTATCCAGGCCCGTACTTACCTGGACCACCTCAACCCGGACTACCTGCGTTACTACTTCTGTGCCCGCCTGGGCGCAGGTCTTGGGGATATCGACCTGAGTCTTGATGATTTTGTCTCACGGGTAAATTCTGACATGGTTGGCAAGGTCGTTAACATTGCCAGTCGCTGCGCCGGTTTCATTCAGCGTGGCTCAAATGGTCAACTGGCTGCTGAATTACCTGAACCTGCCTTGTATCAACAGTTCATCGATCAACGCGAGGCCATCGCCGACGATTTCGAACAACGTAATTACCAGTCTGCCATCCGTCGCATCATGGCCCTGGCGGACGAAGGCAACCGTTATATCGATGAACACAAACCCTGGCAATTGAATAAACAGGAAGGTCAACAGGCCAACGTGCAGGCCATCTGTACCCAGGGGATTAACCTGTTCCGCGTGTTGATGACCTACCTGGCACCGGTTGTTCCCTTCACGGCGGCAACAGCTGCGGAGTTCCTCGGTCAGCCACTGGATCAGTGGTCCGACCTGGACCAACCCATGCTTGATGTCCCTATCAACACCTTCCTGCCATTAATGACACGTGTCGATCCACTCAAGATCGAGGCCATGGTTGAAGACTCAAAAGAAAACCTGCAATCATCGGAAACACCTGCCAAACCGGCTCTGGACCTGGCGGATGAAATCACCATCGAAGACTTTTTGAAGGTGGACCTGCGTATTGCAAAAATCATTGACGCCAAAGCGGTGCCTGAGGCGGACAAACTATTGCAACTCACCCTCGATATCGGTGGTGAAACCCGCAATGTATTTGCCGGTATCAAATCCGCCTACGATCCGGCGGACCTGGTTGGCCGCCATACGGTGATGGTGGCAAACCTGAAGCCACGCAAGATGCGCTTTGGTGTATCCGAAGGCATGGTGCTGGCCGCCGGACCGGGTGGCAGCGACCTGTTCGTACTCAGTCCGGATGAAGGTGCGGTACCGGGTATGCGGGTGACCTGACACTAGGTATGAGTGAGCACTTACTGATCCTCGTCAGCAC
>CBDTVF010000085.1:0-9729 GCA_965363775.1 uncultured Gammaproteobacteria bacterium | reverse complement strand
TTATCACAATGATACAGCAGGACAGGTATCACGCAGCGTACATATACAGGTGGGAGCGAGGGAAGGGTTTGAATTAAAAGAAACCGAATTTATCAATGAGTGCTCACTTCTGACCGGCGGGAGTTTCCCAACGGCTGCCGTGGTTGCAATCGACCTCGGCAAGCAGGACGTTGAAGCACAACTCGAGGCTCACCGGGCTTTTCCTGTTACACGTGGTGTACGTCACATGATTGGAAAAAGCGCCGAAGAAAATCCCTTTTTACCTCCCTTCGAGCCTGAAATCTGGGTCAAAAACTGGCGATTGGTACATGAATATGACCTGAGCTTTGATCTGCAATTTACCGAAGATCAGTATGCAAAAGTACTCGCAGCATTGGAGCAGGTTCCGGAGCTCAGGGTAGCCATTTGTCATTTGGCCTCACCATGGGATCGCTCGCCAGAGGGTCTTGAGCGCTGGAAAATCTGGATGAAACGTTTTGCTGAATTACCCAATACGGTGATGAAAATCTCTGGCCTGGTGATGTTTAGCAAACAATGGGACGAGACTGAATTCTTCAGGTGGGGTGAGGCAGCACTGGAAGTATTTGGGGCGGACCGCTGTATGCTTGGATCGAACTTCCCGGTCGATAGTCTTTACGTGGGCTACGACACGCTGTTTGCGGCATGGCAAGCACTCGTTTCGCGATGCTCCCCGCTTGAGGCAGTTCATCTTGCCGGGCGAACTGCGGAAAAGTTTTATCGTTTTTAATGCTGCACCCGCGTTGCCGACTCAGCTGCGGGCGGATGAGCCAAGGATCAGCGAGCCGGAGAGTACGCGTTTTTCAGGTGGTGAATCTGGATTCTCTATGCGTTCCATCAAGATGCTTACCGCAGCCTTTGCCATTTGGTTGACGGGTTGGCGAATCGTGGTCAATTCGTAGCCGCTCCAGAAAGCCGCGTGGATGCCATCAAAGCCAACAACGGAAAGTTGTTCCGGCACTTTAATTCCCTGGCCGCCACGGGCCTCGTCTATACAGCCAATTGCCATTGGGTCATTACTGCAAATAACCGCGTCGGGTGCATCATTATCCTTCATCCAGTCTGCAAAGCAGTCCTTGCCCGACTGATATGAAAAATCGCCGTATGAAACGGGAACATCTTCGAAGCCCTTCCTGGCAAGGTGACGTAACGCAATGGTACGCCGCTCATTGGCAACATCAGAATCAGTTGGGCCTGAAAGTACCAGGAACCGTTTGCTTCCGCCTTGGATCAGTAGATCGATCAATTGCCTGATTCCCTGCTCATGATCTACACATACGGTATTGACCGGGTAATCAGTTACTTGCCGGTTATACAACACCACAGGGATGTGATGTTGTTCAAACTGGGCAATATCACGATAGTCAAAGTGGGCAGCCAGGGCAATGACGCCGTCGACCTGGTAAGTCCAGACCTGCTCCAGTAAATCCTCGAGTTGGTCTGAGTTATCCAGTGTAAACAACAAAACCTTGACGTTCTGCTCAGAAAGTTGCTCGGTAAGACGCGAAAGCAATTCGGGGTAGCCCAGGTTGGAAATAGAAGAAATGATGACAGCAACCATGCCCGAGCGCTGTGTAATCAGCATACGTGCGATGGCGTTGGGTTTATACCCAATCTTTTTTGCGGCCTTCATGACCTTGTCTTTGGTCTTGGTTGAAACGCTCAAACCCGGTCGAAAGGCTCTCGAAACAGCTGATTGAGAGACCCCGGCAACACGTGCGACGTCATAGGACGTCACACGTTTTTTTCTGGTGTTATTGCTCATATCTTCTAAGACGGATGTCCGCTTGTTCCTTGTGTCCGGCAAAACCTTCGAGTGCACACAGACGCGAACAATAGTTTCCGACCACGACAGATGCCTCTTTTGTTATCCTCTGGTAGGTACATGTCTTGAGGAATTTCCCTACCCATAGACCACCAGTATAACGGGCTGATTTCAATGTCGGCAACGTGTGATTTGTACCAATGCATTTATCGCCATAAGAAACGTTGGTCTCCGGTCCCAGAAACTGTGCACCGAAGTTGGTCATGTTGTCTTTGAAATAGTCCGGATCTTTGGTCATAACCTGCACATGTTCGTAGGCAAGTTCATCGGCAACTTCGACCATTTCTTCATAAGTATCGCAAACGATAACCTGTCCATATTCTTCCCATGCAACGCCGGCGACATCTGCTGTTGGCAGGACCGTTAACTGACGTTCAACTTCTGCCATGGTCTCTTTGGCCAGGGTTTCGCTGTTGGTTAGTAGCACTGCCGGCGAGTTGGTGCCGTGTTCTGCCTGTCCGAGCAGGTCTGTCGCACACAGTTCCCCGTCCACCGTTTCATCAGCGATGACCAGTGTTTCGGTGGGTCCGGCGAACAGATCAATACCAACACGCCCGAACAATTGCCGTTTGGCTTCAGCAACAAATGCATTGCCGGGTCCAACCAGCATGTCCACTGCTTCAATGGTTTCGGTGCCGAGTGCCATCGCAGCGACTGCCTGTACACCACCAAAGCAATAAATTTCATCGGCACCAGCCATATCCATGGCAACTACAATGGCCGGGGCAGGTTTGCCATTAAAGGGCGGGGCGGCGGCGATAACCCGCTTTACACCCGCAACTTTTGCAGTCAACACGCCCATATGCGCCGAAGCGAGTAGAGGATATTTTCCGCCTGGAATATAGCAACCGACACTATTGACCGGGATGTGCTTGTGGCCGAGGGTGACACCGGGCAGGGTTTCCACTTCGACATCCAGCATGGAGTCCCTCTGGATCTGCGCAAAATTCCGAATCTGTGTCTGCGCCCAGCGGATATCACTCTGGGCCTGCTCATCCACCTGGTCATAACAGTCTTGAATATCGGATTTTGAGAGTTTAAATGACTTCGGAGTCCATTTATCAAACTTCTCTGAATACTCCCGGATGGCCTCATTACCGCGTGATTCGATATCTGCGAGGATGTCTTCGACAGTTTTTTTAATTTGCTGATTAGAAAGAGTTAATTCTTCCTGTGATTTGCCTTCTTTTAAATAACGAATCATTTTGCGGATACTCCAAATGAAATGATTGAGGTGATAGAGTTAATGAAAAAACACCTTGAATTAGTGTAAATCATAGTCAATAATGACTTCGAATACAATCCAATGTGCGAGATAAAATGAGCTTTAGCAAAACAATACTTTCCGGTAAGCGAATTCTGATCACTGGCGCTGCCAGGGGTATTGGTAAAAGTTGTGCAATCAGCTGTGCTGAGTTGGGTGCAGAAGTCATCGCGGTAGATTTGTCAGAAGATGAGTTATCTATTTTGGTCGATGAATCATCGGGTGACATCAAACCCTGGGTTGGAGACGTAACTTCCGAGAGTCTCGCAGAACGTATCCGTGGACTCGACCGTCTGGATGGCCTGATCAACAATGCGGGTACCAACCGTGTCGGACCAATGGAACAGCAAAGCCAGGAAAATATCGATCTGGTTATCAATCTGAATATTCGCGCTCTGTACTGTCTCTCCCAGGCAGCCATTCCTGCGTTGAAAAGATCGGGTGGCGGATCGATTGTTAATATGTCTTCCCAGATGGGACATGTCGGCTCACCGAATCGAAGCCTTTATTGCATGAGCAAATTTGCCGCTGAAGGATTGACCAAGGCGATGGCGGTAGAACTGGCCATGGATAACATCAGGGTTAACACGGTTGCACCTACCTTCGTGCTTACACCCATGACAGAACCCATGTTTGCCAACAAGGAGTTTCATGATTTTGTGATGAGCATGATCCCGATGAAGAAACTTGCCACTGCAGAAGAAGTAGCCAATGCATGTATATACCTGCTCAGTGACCTCAGTGGCAGCACAACCGGCACCAGCCTCCGGGTAGATGGCGGATGGACGGCGGAGTGAAGATGGAACTGCTTGAACGCCTTGTGCGTTACGAAGACCTTCAACCCTGTCACACGGCTTTTATTGATACCCGGTCACCGGGTAGTGACAAGAAGGAAAATTTCACCATTATCGGTCCCGGAGTGGCGGAAAACCCTGATCAGCACGTTCATATCAAAGTGTCACACGGGTTTAATATCGGTGGTGCAAGACAGCCACCGCATTGTCTGAATTCGCAACACAGCCACCTGACCAACGAAGTATTTGTGGTTCACAGCGGTACCTGGGCGTTTCGCAGCGGTGTTGATGCTAAAGATAGCGAGATCATCCTCAATCCGGGTGATGTCATCTCTCTTCCCACGGATATCTTTAGGGGATTTGAGAATATCGGTCAAAACAGCGGTTTTTTGTATGCCGTATTGGGTGAGGATGACCCGGGCAGGGTGTTGTGGGCTCCCCAGGTATTTGACCTGGCTGAAGATCACGGCTTGATGCTGATGGAAGACGGCTCACTGGTTGATACACTGGCACATGAAAAGCCATCCGAAGGGATATCGCCGATGCCGAGAACCACGGCGGAGCAGGTGTCGGAGCATCAGGTCGTTGATATTGAATCGCTGAAAAAAATCTGCATCAGAAGCCGGAATTTTGAGTGGTCGGCAGATACTGCACTTTCAGCGTTTGAAGGTGTGGAAGAGGTCGCTTTACTGGGTCCGTCCAACGAAGCGGAATCCATCCCTGACGGCCATCTCAGTTGGTTTCATGGTTTTGTTATGCGTGCGCTCAGAATGGCACCGGGATCAACAGTACCTGCACACTGC
This sequence comes from uncultured Gammaproteobacteria bacterium, assembly GCA_965363775.1. GTDB lineage: Bacteria > Pseudomonadota > Gammaproteobacteria > Xanthomonadales > SZUA-36 > SZUA-36. The sequence goes on along the minus strand of CBDTVF010000085.1, from coordinate 5,025 downwards.
AGACAGGAAGAAGAAGTGATTTTCGTGCATCGCGGGGCATTAACTGTCACGGTAGATGGCAAGATCTTGAACCTGGTGCAGGGTGATACCTTCACTACCCCGATTGGTTCGAAACGTACTTTTTCCAATCAAGACACGGGCGATTGTATTGTTTATATCACTCGCCGTAATAATCAACCAGAGGCAGCGGAATTTTCATGATAAAACTCAGCACATTCGATTGGACCATCCTGGTTGTTTACATCATTGGCAATTTGATTCTTGGTTATTACCTGAGTAAAAGAATCAAGACCGCCGAGGACTTCTATCTCGGCAAAAAGAGTACACCCTGGTGGGCTATCGGTATATCGGTAGTCGCCACCTACGTCAGTGCCTTGTCTTTCCTGGGGGCTCCAGCCTGGTCATACACGGACGGGCTTTCTGTTATTGCAATTCATTTGAATTACCCATTGGTAATTTTCCTTGTAATTACACTTTTTCTGCCCTTTTTCTATAATAGCGGTGTCGCCTCGATTTATGAATACCAGGAAAGACGTTTTGGTCCGAAAGCCCGCGCATTGATCTCTACCATTTGGCTGGTGTCGCAGACTTTGACCACGGCTGCCATTTTATACGCCACTTCTCTGGTACTTGAATTTATTACCGGTATTGACGTGGTTTACGCGATACTGATTGTGACGGTCATTGCACTGATTTACACGGCCATGGGTGGTATTACAGCTGTCATATGGACGGATGTCATACAAGCTGCTGTACTTTTCGTTGGTGCATTCATCATCTTGTACGCATTGATGGAGAAACTGCCACTGCCATTAGGGGAAACCCTTGTAGAGCTTAAGGCGCTGGGGAAAACCAACCCAATGAATTTTTCAACGGACTTTACCCATGTGACAACCGCCTGGTCGGGCATCGTGGCGATGACCCTTTACCATGTCACAGTCTATGGCACCAACCAGATGATGGTGCAACGAACGCTGGCATCAAGGACCATTGGGGACGCAAAGAAATCTTATCTATTGATGGGCTTTGCCGCGTTTTTTATCTATTTCCTGTTTATTTTCCTGGGCATATTGTTTTATAGCTATTACGGCGGTAGGGAATTTGAAAACGGTAACACCATCATCCTGCAGTTTGCCTATGAATACGGCATGCCCGGTTTAATGGGTATCATTGCGGCCGCAGTGATGGCCGCATCCATGTCGAGCCTGGATTCAGCGTTTAATTCACTTTCGACGGTTTCAACCATAGATTTCTATCAGAAATACTTTAAAAAAGACGGCACCCCCGAGCATTACCTGAAAGCAACGCGAATATTCACCGTATTCTGGGCAGTCGTTATTATCGCACCTGCAATTATGTATTCGAGAAGTACAGGCTCAATACTGGAGACACTCAGCCAGATCGGCTCTTATTTCGTGGGTGCGCAGCTTGGTATGTTCGCGCTCGGATTCTTCTCCAAACACTCTACCGAAAGAGGTTTGCTGGTAGGTACGGCGGTAGGTTTCCTGGTCGTATGGTACGTGGCCACCAGCACTGATATTGCATGGCCCTGGTATTGCCTGATTGGTGCGGTCACCAATATGACGGTCACAACCCTGGCCAGCATCATCATTGATGGCTTCCAGAAAACCTGGTCTCCATACTCAATCAGGGGGCAAATGGCCAAGTTCAGAGATGAGGGCCTGGAAGAGAAGCAGGAAGGCTGGTACCTGGTGCCTGGAAAGGTCGACAAGATCAGTTATTTGCTACTGGTTTTCTTCGTTTTGATCGTTGCTTTCCTTATGTTATTTGAACAGATGATCTAAATCATATAGCTCCGCTTCAAGTAAGAATAAAATGCACCTGTGGTGTAAACCCGCAGGTTTACCATGTATTTAGAGTTAGCCCTATTCCGGGAAACTCTCCGTAAAAATCAGGACATCATCATGAATCTAATCTCAGATCGAACTTCTCGAATAGCCACCGAAAATGCGTTCAAAGTCGGGCCCTATATCGCTGCCCTGGAAAACGCAGGACACAAGGTCATTAAATGTAACCTGGGCGAGCCCGATTTCCCTCTTCCTTTGCATGTACGTGAAGAGGTCAAAGCCCAGTTGGATAAAGACAACTGTCACTACTGTGACCCACAGGGAATTCTTCCACTGAGAAAGGCCGTCGCCAAGTACATTGGCGAGGCACGTGGAATCGAAGTCGTGCCTGAACAGGTTGTGGTTTTCCCCGGCGGTAAACCGCCCATCGGATTGTGTCAGCAGACTTATTGCAATCCCGGTGATGAGATTATTTATCCAAGCCCCGGGTTTCCCATTTATGAATCTTTTATCAACTATGTAGGCGCCGTACCGGTGCCATTGCACCTGCGTGAAGACCTGGGATTCAGTTTTACCGGTGCCGATCTGGAAAAACTGATCACACCCAAAACGAAACTGATTTTTATGAATTTCCCGTCCAATCCGACCGGTGGAGTAGCCTCTAAGGAGCAGTTGGAAGAAATCGCAGAAGTCATCAAACGTAAATGTGATCCTAATGTTCGCATTTACTCCGATGAGATCTACGAAAATATCCTCTTTGATGGTGCGAAAAACTACAGTATCGCCTCTGTTGAGGGTATGCAGGAAATCACCCTTATCGCAACCGGTGCCTCGAAGTCCTATTCCTGGACGGGTGGACGTGTTGGCTGGGTGGTTTTCCCGAATGTTGAAGAAGCACTGATATTCAAAAACCTGAACATCAATTACTTCTCCTGTATTCCACCTTATAACCAGGAGGGTGCAAGGGTGGCCATCGAATCACCGTTGAGCAAGGGTACGATCGCCGAGATGAACACCGCGTTTGAGGAGCGTCGCGATTATGTTGTGGATGCTTTGAATAAGATGCCGGGTGTTGAATGCCAATTACCCAAGGGTGCCTTTTATGTTTTCCCGAACATCGCCGGTGTTGTCAAAAACATGAAGATAGATGAAGCCTATGCCGCCTTGCCGGAGGACATTCAAAAAACAACCAGTCCGTCGACACTGTTTCAGATGTTCCTGCTCTGGAACTATCACGTGGCCATGATGGACCGGAAATCATTCGGTCAAATTGGCACTGAAAATATGCATTATCTGAGACTTTCCATCGCAACGGGACTGGAAGACCTGAAAATCGGTATGGAGCGTATGGAAGAAGCCATCGCCGACCAAGAAGGGTTTTCACAGTTCATTGAAAAACAAGAGCATTTTTCCTGAAAGGACAAAAACATGTCATATTCACTTAATTTAGAAGAACGCGGTACCGAGTTTATTTCACTCGATCCCAAAGCTGATTTCGGCCTGCCTGCCAAAGATGGTGACAGCCTGGAGTTTTATGACCTCATTTACAGAACCCTGTGTGCCGTCATGTTTAATCATGCGTCTTCGGGACACCCGGGTGGCAGTATTTCCAGTGGTCGTATTGTTGAGTCACTCATTTTTAACCAGATGAATTACGACTTCTCCAATCCGATGGATCGTAGCGCCGATATTATTTCCTATGCGGCGGGTCACAAGGCCCTTGGTCTCTATGCCATGTGGGCTTTGCGGAATGAAATTGTTCAACAAACCCATCCGCGACTCTTGCCTGAGGTCATTCAACAAATGCGGCTTGAAGACCTGCTGGGTTTCCGCAAGAACCCCATTACAAAAACGCCCCTGTTTTTGGAGTTAGGTTCGAAACCACTCGATGGTCATCCTACTCCGCAAACTCCTTTTGTCTGGTTATCTACCGGTCCAAGCGGTGTGGGTGTAGCAGCCACAACCGGTCTGGCATTGACCTTGAAGGATATGCATGGTGAGAATGCACCTGCCGTACATATCATCGAAGGTGAGGGCGGTATGACCCCTGGCCGTGTTGCCGAGGCGCTGGCCGCCGCCGCAACTTCAGGTCTGGATAATCTCTACTTCCACGTAGACTGGAACCAGGCTGCGATTGACTCCGATGATGTAACCCGCGATGGCGCTAAACCTGGCGATTACGTTCAATGGGATCCCTGTGAATTCCTGTTACTTCATGGCTTCAATGTCTTTTACGTGCCGGACGGTTTCGATTTCGCACAAGTAAACGAAGCGCAGAAGAAAGCATTGGCACTGAATAACGGCAAGCCCACGGGTATCGTTTATCGTACCGTCAAGGGCTGGAAATATGGCATCGAAGGTAAGAAATCCCACGGTGGCGGTCACAAGTTCTATAGTGAAGAATATTTAACAGCCTTGCAGCCATTCGAGCAAAAACTCGGACTGACTTTCCCGCGTTTTGATGTTGAGAAGACACCTGAAAATATTGAACAAGCGTATTACGATTCCTTGTTGGTCATCCGCAAGGCATTTGAGTCCAATCCTGAGTTAACCCAACACCTGGGTGACCGGGTTGCGGAATCCAAACAACGCCATGCTGACTCACCAAGACCGCTACGCAGTAATGCCCCCGATCTTGGTAAGCTCTATCAGGCCAATGCGATTTCGCCTTTTGATCGACCTGAATCCTGTACTTATGATGTCGGTTCAGCACAGACTTTGCGTGGCTCCCTGGCACATGGTCTCAACCATGTAAACAAGCTTACCAATGGCGCCGTATTAGCAGCGGCGGCTGATCTGTATGGTTCGACCAATATTTCCAATATTGGTAGTGGTTTCGGTACTGGATTCTGGCATCCGACCAATAATCCTGAAACCAGGCTGTTTTCAGCAGGCGGTATTGCTGAAGATGCCATGGGCGGTATTTGCTCGGGTATCTCAACCATGGGTTATCAGATCGGTGTGGGTTCGTCCTACGGTGCATTTATCGCACCACTCAATACCATTTGTGCCAAGACCCATGGTATTGGTCAACAGACACTGAGGCATCGTATGCCCGGTGAACCCAACAAGACATTTGTAATCGTTTGTGGTCATGCCGGCGTCAAGACCGGTGAAGACGGCCCGACCCACGCAGAACCGCAAGCCCTGCAGGTATTGCAGGAGAACTTCCCCGGCGATGTCATGATCAGCCTTACACCATGGGATCCCAATGAGC